>SFFP01000028.1 GCA_004556875.1 Ruminococcus flavefaciens | reverse complement strand
GTTTCGGCGCTGTCTGTTATGTCGATTGACAGACGGGGAGCATAATCCCGTATTATCTCAAATGGATCACCGATATTTTTAGGTTCAAGATAGGTATCTGTCCAGTAGCTATTGCTTATATAAGTATCGATAAGGTCGTTGAGAGTAGGGAGAAGCTCAGCCTTTACATATGAGCTCAGCTCAATAATGTCCTCACCTGTATAGTCTCTGTCATACTGAGAGTAAAACTGCTCAGTATCGTAGTCTTTCAGAATATCAATGAGTATCTCTGCACATTCAAGGTCCTTTTCATCATCACTGAGGTCGTCATTGCTCTCGATATCATAGTATCTGCTGAGGTTTTCCGACATATCATCAAAGTCTGCTTCTGATTCGAGGCGTGCTGTTTCAAGGTCATATCCCTCGTCATAGAGTTCAAGTTTTTCATCGTCTACAAGGTCTTCAAAAAGCTCCTTGTATTCACTTGAATAGCCGCAGCTGAAGCCGTATGACAGCATATCGCCTGCAACATAGACTGCTCTGTAGAATTTGTTGTATTCTTCTTCTACAGCTTTGTCTGTATAATTCCTGTAAAAGACTATCTCCATATTGGTATGAGCCTCATAAATACGGTCATAGAGGTAAAGGAGAGACTGTATATCGCTTTCCACAGCACCTTTGTTATCGTGGACAGCTATATCATCGATAAGAAGCTGTACCTCTTCTTCAATGGCAGTGATGTCACAGAGTTCGTCGGATACTTCAATATCATCGGTTATATCGTCATCTGAGGGCGCATAGGACTGACCTATCTCAAATTCCTTATCCTTGTCTCTGTAACGTGATTGCCTCGGTCTTTCCAAGTTATTGTCAGTGCATGAGATGAGAGAAAATGAAAGAGCCGCCGCCGTAAGCAGCGCATAAATGCGGGATAATTTCATGATTTCTCCTTTCGCTCTGTTAGCGGAGTTTTTCTACAGCATCAGGTATATCCTGTATTCTCCTGACTATTATATCAGCCTTTGCAAGCTCTTCATCAGAGCCGAAGCCATAACCGCAGCCTATAGACGGCAGACCGTTCTGTGTGGCTGTTTCGATGTCGTGAAAGCGGTCACCGATGACGATGAAGCCGCCTTCATGATTAGGAGCTATTTTGCGGAATATCTCATACTTTGGTATGAAGCCGAAGGCTTCACAGCAGTAGAAATAGTCAAAAAAGCGGTCAAGTCCGAATACGCGCTTGTGTCTTTCAAGGTAATGAAAGCGGCAGTTGCTGAGAAATATCAGCGTATAGCCGCGTTTTTTCAGCGTATTGAGCATATCCTCAGCGCCTTCATAGAGAGCGCCCTCGCCGCTGTCAACGCGCCTTGCCATATCCTGTCCAAGCATAACACGGGCTTTTTCGCGTATTTCGGGGTCAAGCTCGGGATGAAACTGTCCCCACATATCCGTTGAGTTGAAACCCAGCCAATAGCTTATCTCCTTGTCAGTATATTCTCTGTCAGCAATATAGCCGTTATCGGAGAGCCATTTCATAGTTCCGCGAAATGCAGGGGCATAGGTGAGCATTGAGTTGTGGATAGTTCCGTCGTAATCGAAAATAAGATTTGTCATTATGACTCTATCTCTCTGATGAGGTTTATCATCTCGATAGCGCCCTCAGCGCATTCGCTTCCCTTGTTGCCTGCCTTAGAGCCTGCGCGCTCGATAGCCTGCTCGATATTTTCTGTAGTGATAACGCCGAACATAACAGGGATATCGCTCTGGAGAGATACCTGTGCGATGCCCTTTGCAGCTTCGTTGCAAACGAGGTCATAGTGAGAAGTGCTTCCTCTGATGATAGCACCGAGGCATATTACAGCATCATATTTGCCTGACTTAGCCATTTTAGAAGCGATGAGCGGTATCTCAAATGCACCGGGTACCCATGCTACATCGATAGCTGCTTCATTCACATCGTGACGCTTGAGAGTGTCGATAGCACCGCCGAGAAGCTTTGATGTTATGAACTCGTTGAAACGAGCAACAACGATACCTATTCTTACGTCCTTTGAAACCAGTTTACCTTCATAAATTTTCATAGTTATTACTCCTTTATTATCTTAAAAGTTTATTCAGCTTATAATTATCCCTGAGCATCTGCTCAAGTTTGTCTTTATCCTCGATAATGCTGTATTCCTTTGGCATTATTGCATTGTTGAACCACAGCTTGAGAGTATCTCCCGAAATCTTGTACATTATCTTCTTTTTATTGCGTGAGAGACCGAAGTTATCGGGGTGATAGATTCTCTGTGAGGTCACGTAAGCGTATTTGCAGCAGAAAAAGTCCAGCAGCAGGAGGATGGTGAGAAGCATTCCTGCAATGAAGAGGAGACCAAAGTTGATGATGTTGTATTTATCATTCATCTGCTTAGCACCGCCCCAGTTGAGAATGAATATCACCAGCCATGCTATCCAGCAGCAAAGCCACCACAGGCTGTTCTTTTTAAGGTGACGCTTTACTCTTACGGCATTTTTTTCTTTATTTACTCTCATGCGGAATATAAAGTATCCTGCTATTCCAAGTACGAATATCACAGACATGATGCAAAGAATACATATACATACAGTTCTTACAGTCATAGCGGTGTCTCCTTACTTAGTGAGCGGATTTTCATATCCGTGCTTGCCGTACCAGTCAGCAAGTATTTTTACAGCGGATGTGTTCTTTATGCCAAGATGGAATTTTGCAGGCTTTTCTGCTCCTTGTCTGAAAATGAGCAGACATTCGCCCATTTTGTCATTTGCGTATTCATAGCTGTATTCCTCCCGTGGGAGAAGCTTACAGCCGAGAGGTCCTGCACTTACTATGCCCTGTGGAGTTACAGGCACTGCGAGACATACTATGGACAGGAGAAGTATCACTGTCATAAGTATCCACGGTACACGGAAGCCGCTGTTGAAAGCGGCAAGTGCACAGCCTGCCACAATGGCGATAAGATACAGCAGGAGAGCGGCGAGGTTCATAACGACAGCCTTTTCCTTGAATTTAAGCATACCGCGGAGCAGGTTTATACAGTTGAGAAGCATGAAAAGAACTCCGACAGATAGAATGACAGTTGCAAAGTACCACCATATACTCATTTTTATTCACCTCAATAATCCAATATATGACCCATTTTATCACGCTTTGTTTTAAGATAGAAGAGGTCGTATGCGGTAGCGTCCACCTGTATCGGCACACGCTCCTTTATTTCCAGTCCGAAGCCGCTGAGACCGTATACCTTGTCGGGATTGTTTGTCAGCAGTCTGAGAGTCTTACAGCCGAGGTCACGGAGTATCTGCGCACCGATGTAGTATTCACGCATATCCCCGGGGAAGCCAAGTGCAAGATTAGCTTCGAGAGTATCCATACCCTTGTCCTGAAGCTCATAGGCGCGGAGCTTATTTATAAGACCGATACCGCGTCCTTCCTGTCTCATGTAAAGGAGAATACCCCTGCCTTCCTTTTCTATCTGAGACATAGCCGCCGCAAACTGCTGTCCGCAGTCGCATTTCAGCGAGCCGAAAGCGTCACCTGTGAGACACTCTGAGTGTACACGGCAGAGGATATCCTGACCGTCACCGATATCGCCCTTTACAAGTGCAACATGGTGCTCGCCGTTTAGCTTGTTGACGTAGCCCAGTGCGCGGAATTCGCCGTATTTTGTAGGGAGCTTTGTATTTGCCACGCACTCTACAAGGTGGTCGTTTACCTTTCTGTAGTCCTTGAGAGCCTGAATGGTTATGAACTTCATGCCCCATTCCTTAGCCTTTTCCTGAAGCTCTGCGGCTCTCATCATAGTACCGTCATCACGCATTATCTCACAGCAGAGACCGCATTCTTCAAGACCTGCGATACGCATTAGGTCAACGGTAGCTTCTGTGTGTCCTTCACGTTCAAGGACACCGTTCTTTCTCGCCATGAGAGGGAACATATGCCCCGGCTTGCGGAAGTCATCAGGCTTTGCGTCGGGAGAAACAGCCATACGTGCGGTATAGCCGCGCTCTGCGGCGGAGATGCCCGTTGTGGTGTCAACGTGGTCGATAGACACGGTAAAGGCAGTGGAGTGGTTATCGGTGTTGTAGTCCACCATCTGACGCAGGTGGAGCTTGTCGCAAAGCTCTGCACTCATGGGCATACAGATAAGACCCTTTGCGTGAGCCGCCATGAAGTTGACATTTTCTGTTGTTGCGAACTGAGCGGCGCATATCATATCACCCTCATTTTCGCGGTTTTCGTCGTCTGTGACGAGGATTATCTCGCCGTTTCGGAGAGCCTCTGCGGCTTCCTCTACAGTGTTGTACTGGAACATTGAAATTACTCCTTATTGATATTTATTTCGCCTGTTTTTACTGCAAAGTCTATATTGCAGTTCTCGACCTCTATGCTCAGGCTATGTGAAGTCTCATTTTTTTCCTCGGACTTCACTTCATAGTTCTTTATACCTGTGAGACTGATTTTTCCTGTATCAGTTTTAACGCTTATATCAGCTCCGTCAGAGCCGTTCAGGGGCAGGCAGAAAACAATGTTGCCTGTCTCTGCAGAAATATCTGTTTTAGCTTTATAGGTATTGTCGTTCATGTAGATATTGCCCGTATTGCACTTTATCACAGAGGGCGCTGTTATCTCTGTATTGAAGAAAGTTATATTGGCGACATTTGTGTCTACTGTGAAGCTTCCCGACATTTCGGTGAAGGTTACATTGCCTATATCGCATTTAGTCCTGTAATCTGTGACATATTCGGGAACTGTAATATATGTGTCGTACTCAACACGGCAGTCGGGGATATTTTTTGAGAGCCATGAGTCGAGGTCTTCGCCTGTCTGAGCCTCAACCAGTTTTATTTCAAGGACATTGTCATTTATCTCGGATACAGAGCTTATATGCTCGTTGACCTCTTTGATAGTATCCTCGGAATTTGCGAATATCTTGCATCTGAGCGCCAAGCCTGACTTGTCATCGCCCGAGTGTTCAACAGAGATGTTTCCTGTCGGAATTTCAACTGACATGGCGTTTACAGGCTCAGGGCACTCAAATAAGAAGTTTTGCAGGAATTCATGGTTGATTGAGTAGTCCTTGAGGACTTCATCAACATCGACAGTGACATCTCCCACATTTATCTTATCGTTTTTCTTGCTGTCGGCGCACCCGCTCAGCATTGCCGCCGCAATGAGTGAGACAGACAGCAGACATGGTATTGTTTTCATTTTATCATCTCCAGTTAAAAACCGTTTTTCATCAAGAAGTCCATAGTTATGCCGCTTTCTGACTTTTGTGGTTCGGAAGGCTTCATGAGCTTCTCAACGTATTTGCCGATGATGTCGTTTTCAAGGTTGACCGTATCGCCTGTTTTTTTAGTGCCGAGGATAGTCTGAGCAGCAGTGTGTGGGATAATGGAAACGCTGAATGAGGTATCCGTTACCTTTGCCACCGTCAGGCTTATGCCGTCAATGGCAATAGAGCCTTTTTCCACGATATACCGCAGTAACTCGCGCGGAGCAGCTATGGTATACCACACGGCGATGCCGTCATTCTTTATGTCAGAGACAGTTCCTGTGCCGTCTATATGCCCGGATACGATGTGACCGCCGAAACGTCCGCCTGCCGCCATAGCGCGTTCGAGATTTACAGGACTTCCCGATGTGAGACTTCCGAGAGAAGAACGGCTGAGAGTCTCGTTCATAACGTCTGCGCGGAAAACTCCGCCGCCGAAATGTGTAACGGTAAGGCAGACTCCGTTGACAGCGATACTGTCGCCGAGATGAACGTCTTCCAGGACTTTTTTTGCCTGTATCTCGATGAATGAGGAAGTGCCCGAGCGCTTTACGGCTTTGACTGTTCCGACTTCCTCAATTATTCCCGTAAACATTTTTCAACCTGCTTTCTATGAGGATATCATCGCCAATCCTTACGATATTGCCTGTTTCCAGCATTACAGCCGCCGAAGGGAATGGGACACCCTCGCCGCCTACGGGAGTTTTTGCATTTCCGCCGAATATCTTAGGAGCGATGTATGCCTGTACTTTATTTACAATTCCTGTGCTGAGCGCGGACCAGTTAAGCTCACCGCCGCCCTCAAGAAGGATACTGTCTGTCTTTTCGCTGCCGAGGATACGGACAAGCTCTTTAAGGTCAACTCTTCCGTTTACAGGGGCAGTCTTTATTATGCGGCAGCCTGCCTGTCTGAGTCTTTCTGCACTTGTTTCGTCGTCGGAGACAGTTGCTATTATTGTCGGGACTTCCTTTGCAGTTTTTACTATTTTACATTCAAATGGTATCCTAAGATGTGAGTCACAGATTATGCGCACAGGGTTTCTGCCGTTTTCAAGGCGGCAGGTGAGGAGAGGGTCGTCAGCTATGACAGTTCCTACACCGACCATAATTGCGCTGTGTCTCAGCCTTTCTATCTGTACCCTTTCACGGGCGGCTTCACCTGTTATCCATTTTGACTCGCCTGTATAGCAGGCTATCTTGCCGTCAAGAGTCATGGCATATTTCAGCGTGACAAATGGCAGACCTGTTGTAATATAGTGGAAGAATATCTCGTTTACTGCGTCACATTCGTCTTTGAGAATTCCCTCTGTTACTTCAATGCCGTGCTCGCGGAGAATCTGTGTACCCTTGCCTGCAACGAGAGGATTAGGGTCTGACGAGCCTATGAACACGCGCTTTATACCGTGAGCAATGACCGCTTCGGTGCAGGGCGGCTGTTTGCCGTGATGACAGCATGGTTCAAGAGTAACGTACATATCAGCGCCTGTGCAGTCGATACCATTTTCGTCGCAGTATGCAAAGGCTGAGCGCTCTGCGTGAAGGTCGCCGTATTTCTTGTGATAGCCTTTGCCTATTATCTCGCCGTCACGGACGATAACAGCTCCCACCATAGGGTTGGGAGAAGTGAACCCCATAGCTTTTTTAGCGAGTTCAAGAGCTTCAAGCATATATTCTTCGTGTGTCATATTTTCACCTCAAAATTTAGTTAGTTGTAATGGCGGATATTATCCGCCGGAGTCGTTCGGATGTAAATGTGTTTATTCCTCCGCATTTTTTTGTGTGTCCGAACTGCCGAAATACTTCATATATAGGAAAAGTAATACATAGACTGCAATAAAGATCGGCAGTGTGACGAGAAACAGCTTTTTGAAGTGTATCTCGCCGTTCATGAAGTAGGAATAGCCTGTTCTTACTGCTAAAGTTATGGCAAAGCAGGCGATGATATGCAGAGGATAGCGGAAGATAGTTTTCATTTTCAGTATTGAGAATGAAGCGCCGTAAAGTATAGAAGCCGCAAGCCATATGATGACAGACTTCATGGTGTCGTCGATACCATTGTCAAAGATTATCATAGGTGTAAAGATGAGCGTACCAAAGCCGATAGCAAGGAAAATATTCCGCAGAGTATTTTTCATGATATCCTCCTTATCTCAGAAAATAGAAAAAGCCCCGTATATCGGGGCGTGATTACATATACTGCACTATTTGTGCGGTTTATCTTCTTTCATCCGGACTTTACCGTCGGCTTCGGAATTTCACCGAATCAGCCAAAAGGCTCGCAGGCTATACTGCCGGTAGGGAATTACACCCTGCCCCGAAGATAAATAGTGGTTATTCAGTTATTCTTCGGTAGCGTATGTAGGGAGCGGAGGCTCTCCGCCTGCCGGTAAGGAATTACACCCTGCCCCGAAGATAAATATTAGATATTCGATTATTCTTCGATAGCGTATGTCGGGAGCGGAGGCTCTCCGCCTGCCGGTAGGGAATTGCACATAACCCCGAAGATAAATTTAATTCATAATTATGCACTAATATTATATCACTGTGTCAGACATTTGTCAATATGCTATCGCTATTTTCTAAAATGTGTGGTATACGCGGAGAGCCTCCGCACCCGTGTTCGCGTCATAAAAAATAAAACGGCAAATTTTTCTCCGCGGTCATTGCTATTTTTTTTATTATGTGGTATAATAAAGGTATTACATCATAAGGAGTGTTTTTAATGAGCGAATGTACACACGACTGCTCAAGCTGCGGAAGCGACTGCGGAAGCAGAACAGAGCCTCAGAGTCTCTTGGAAAAGCCGAATTCAATGAGCAATATCGGTAAGGTCATCGGTGTTGTCAGCGGTAAGGGCGGAGTCGGCAAGACTCTCGTATCTTCACTTTTAGCTGTTTCTATGCAGAGACTGGGCAAGAATGTCGGAATTATGGACGCTGATATCACAGGTCCTTCAATACCAAAGGCTTTCGGTATCCACCAGAAGGCAGATGCCTGCGAATTCGGAATAATCCCTGCAAAGACAAAAATGGGTCTGGATATAATGTCTATCAATCTTCTCCTTGAGAACGAGTCTGACCCCGTAGTATGGAGAGGTCCTGTTATCGCAGGAGTTGTAAAGCAGTTCTGGACTGACGTTATCTGGAAGGACATTGACTGTCTCGTAGTTGATATGCCTCCTGGAACAGGTGATGTTCCGCTGACTGTTTTCCAGTCTCTTCCTGTTGACGGTATCGTTATCGTTACTTCTCCTCAGGAGCTTGTTTCAATGATAGTTGAAAAGGCTGTAAAAATGGCTAAGCTCATGAATATTCCGATACTCGGTATCATCGAGAATATGAGCTATTTTGAATGTCCTGACTGCGGCAAGCGCCACAGTATCTACGGCGAGAGCCATATCGAGGAGATAGCTTCACAGTACGATATACCTGTGCTTGCAAAGCTCCCTATCGACCCACAGCTTGCAAAGCTCTGCGATCAGGGAACAATTGAGCTCTTCGAGGGCGAGTGGCTCACAGAAGCTGCCGAGAAGATAGTATCACTGGAAAAGTGATATAAGTTATTAGTGAATATGAATAAAAGGGCGGATAATATCCGTCCTTTTTTTGTGGTTCAAGAGTGTAAGAGGGAAGAGAGAAAGGGAGAATAGCTGTGACCTTCTCCCTTTATTCTCAATTATGAATTTCAGATTATCTGTATTTGTAGACTGTAGCCGCTTCAAAACCGTGCGCAGAGCCTGCGCTCCCGTCATGGTAACATGGAGTTTCAGCGTAAAATCATCTGTATTTGTAGACTGTAGCTGCCTCAAAACCATCAAGCAGGGTAGTCATTCTGCCGAATGCCATGCCTGTGCCCTTTGCAACGCAGTTTATGGAGTCTTTCGCAATATTACAGCTTATACCGAGAGTACGCTTGATGAGCTGAGTAAGTCCGCCTAAGAGAGCACCGCCGCCTGTGAGAAGGAGTCCGTTATCGTAGATATCTCCAACAAGCTCAGGCGGAGCATCTTCCAGCACCTTGCGGATAGCTTCCATAATAGTGAATGTGTCGTCCTCGATAGCTTCAAACAGCTCTGTTTCGCTGAGAAGCACCTGTGCAGGAAGTCCTTTCAGCAGGCTTCTGCCCTTGACGATGTAGGTCATCTCATCGCTCGGGTCATAGAGATTGCAAAGCTCTATCTTGACCTTTTCCGCAGTTCTCTCACCGATGAGGAGTTTGTACTTGTTCTGCATATACTTGATGATAGAGCGGTCTATGGAGTTTCCTGCGACCTTTACGGTATGAGAGGTAACAACGCCGTTCATGGAAACGATAGCAACATCGGTAGTACCGCCGCCGATATCGACTATCATGTGTCCCTTAGCCTTTGTGATGTTTACGCCAGCGCCTATCATAGCGGCAATAGGCTCCTGTATAAGGTAGACCTGTCTTGAACCTGCGCTCTTTGCGGCTTCCACCACGGCACGGCTCTCGATATCTGTGATGAAAGAGGGGATACATATAACGATACGGGGCTTAACGAGCTGTTTTCCTGTGACCTTGAGTATAAATTCACGTATCATGCTGTGAGTAAGGTCGTCATCTGAGATAACGCCCTCGCTGATAGGACGCTTTACTGCGATATAGTCGGGATTTCTGCCTATCATCTCATAGGCTTCCTTGCCGACAGCAAGTACACGTTCTGTTCTTGTATTGAAAGCGATAACAGAGGGTTCGCTGAGAACGACTCCCTTATTGCCCATAGTCATAACGATATTGGAAGTACCGAGGTCGATACCGATATCAGTGTTTGCCATATTTATCTTCCTTTCTTACATATCAAAGGGCGAAGGCGATTTTTTCGTCCCTGCCAGCATATGGCGCAGACAGGTATACCGTCTTGTGCGCTTGTTGTTGTCTACCATTTTATTTATATTCTCCTCACTGCCGATGACGATGAGGAGCTTTTTTGCTCTTGTAACGGCTGTGTACAGGAGATTTCTGTAGCACAGCTTATCAAATCCGCCCATTATGGGGAGTATGACCGCTTCAAACTCACAGCCCTGACTCTTATGCACAGTAACGGCATAGGCAAGGTCTACCTGAGAGAGCAGGTCGAATGTATATGTAGCCTTTCTGCCGTCAAAGTCTATGACAGCAAGAGAGCTTCGGTTGTCGATACTGATTATTCGTCCGATATCGCCGTTGAATATGCCTGCACCCTGTTCGCCGTCCTTAGACCATGTGATGTCGTAGTTATTGCGTGTCTGCATGACCTTGTCGCCCTCGCGGTAGGTGTATACATAGCCTTTCTTCTCCTGCTTGTCCTTTGCAGGGGGATTTATCTCGCTCTGAAGAAGCTTGTTCAGCTCAACTGTGCCCGTAACGCCCTTGCGTGAGGGAGTAAGTATCTGTATATCCTCGGTGGGGGAGTATTTATAGGCTTTGGGAAGCCTTGTTTTAGTAAGGTCAACTATGAGCTGCAGCGCCTGCTGATAGTCAGTGCGCTTGAAGAAGAAAAAGTCAGAGTCCTTGCGTGTCAGGTCGGGATATTCTCCTGCAACTATCCTGTGGGCATTGGTGACGATACAGCTTTGCTGAGCCTGTCGGAATATCTCTTTCAGCTCAGTAACCGGAACTATGCCGCTGTCGATGATATCTCCGAGAAGATTTCCTGCGCCTACAGATGGCAGCTGGTCGCTGTCGCCTACCATAATGAGCCTGCATCCCAGTCTCACAGCGCGGAGAAGCTTCTCAAAGAGGACAACGTCCACCATTGACATCTCGTCTATTACAAGCACATCACAGTCAAGTGGGTTATTCTCGTTGTGGGCAAATGTGAGCCTGTCACCTGAGTCATATACAACTTCAAGCAGACGGTGTATGGTTTTTGCCTCACAGCCTGCAAGGTCAGACATACGCTTTGCGGCGCGTCCTGTAGGAGCGGCAAGGAGCACTCTCATGCCCCTTTTCTCAAAGATAGAGATGATAGCATTGAGGGTAGTGGTCTTACCTGTACCCGGACCGCCTGTGAGCACCATTAGTCCGCGTGATACCGCGGTTGTGATAGCCTGACGCTGAAGCTTTTCGTACTTGATGTTATGCTCCTCTTCCTCAATGTCGATGAGAGTATCATAGTTGAAGTCCTCAGGAGAGGAGAAGTCTTTCAGAATATGTATCCTGTCAGCGATAAAGCTCTCAGCGTAGAAGTAATCGGGGAGATAAACGAACTCGATCTTGCCCTTGATGTATTCAAAAAGCTCATCGTCTTCCAGTGCGGCATTGTAGGCTGTATAGAAGTCGCTTTCGGTTATGCCGAGAACGGTCTGAGTCTTTTTTGCAAGGACTTCCAACGGCAGACAGGTGTGACCTATGCCGCCGTTAGCGCGGAGAATGTACTGTATTCCTGCGATTATACGCTTATTGTCATTTCGTGCAAAGTGAAGGTCGTGAGCGATAGTGTCGGCTTTGTTGAAGTCGAGCTCGATGTAGTCGGTACACAGCAGGTAGGGATTGAGCCTTAAAAGCGTCATTGCGTCCGAGCCGTACTTTCTGTAGGCGTTCATTGCGAACCTTGACTTGACCTCATACTGTGACAGGAAAGACATGAGATTGCGCAGACAGAAAAGCTTCTGAGCTTCTGCGGCTATCTCATCGCACTTCTTTGGAGAAATTCCCTTTATCTCAGCCAGTCTGAAAGGAGCGTTCTCCATGATATCAAGAGTGCGGTCACCGAATACCTCGACTATCTTCTTTGCAAGCCCCGGACCTATGCCCTTGACAGCTCCGGAAGCGAGATACTTCTCGATATTTACCACAGTAGAGGGGAGCTTTCTTTCGCAGTAAACTGCACTGAACTGATTTCCGAAGCGCGGGTGGCTGATATAATTTCCTTCAAGGATAAGACCCTCGCCCTCTTCGATATCGCCAAGCTCGCCTACAACGGTTATAAGCTCGCCGCCTGCATCGAGGTCCAGAACGATATAGCCGTTATTTTCATTTTTGAAAAGGACATTTTCGACAGTGCCCTCGATATGAAGGACCTCATGCTCCAATTTTTTCACCTCTGCACATAAAGATACATCATATATTATATCACAAAATCGGAGCAATATCAAGCACATTATATTAACAATCTCATTTTCATTCGTGCTTTTATCGGATTTTAGGGCATTTGGAGAACTATCCTCTAAGTCATATAATTGACTTCTACCAGAAATTTCTACCAAATTTTCTACCAAAATCGCTCTTTTTTGAAATTTTCCATTTCTTCATTGGTCTTGTCACATTATATTATATAATTACACGGCTGTGGGATGTGACGATTCCGCAGGCGTGTCTTTTTTCTTTTTTCTGCTGTTTGACTTCTTAGGTGCAGGCTTTTCGCTTTCCGTTTCAAGCTTTGCTGACTGTTCGCTCTCGGCAGGAGTTTCCTCCTTCTTTGCACCAAGCACTCTTGAAATGGTCTCAGCCGATGCTACCTTTGCGTTGTATTCAAGGTGACTGTAAAGGTTCGCCGTGATATTGAATGTCGCATGACCGAGCCACTCCTGAATAGCCTTCATCGGAATATCGTTTGCAAGCAAAAGGCTGGCACAGCTGTGACGGAGATCATGGAAACGGAGCATTTTCAGCCCGTTCTTCTTGATGACCTCGTGGAAATCGTGCGTTACCGTATTGGGGCTGATGAGCTTTCCATAAGGATCACAGCAGACAAAGCCCTCGAACTCGGTGCTGTATTCCTTACCGCCGAGCTTTTTGTAGTGCTTGTCCATTTTCTTCTTTTCAAGAAGCATTTCCTCAATGTGCGGTATCAGCGGAAGGGTTCTTCTTGTGGAATTGGTTTTCAACCTGGTCTCCACAAAGAGTTTCGGCTTGCCGTTCTCGTCATAGTCGCTTACGACCTTACGCTCGATAGAGATAGTCTTTTTCTTGAAGTCGATAGAGTCCCACTTCAATCCGATGATCTCACATCTTCTCAGACCGTAGTATGCGGCGATATGTACGATAAGCTCCAACTTGTGATCCTTGAACACCTCAAACAGTTCATTCAGCTCGTCCTCATTGTAGAAAACGGCTTCGTGTCTTTCGGCTCTCGGCATCACCATTTTATCCATAGGGTGCTGCGGCAGGATCTCCATTTTCACCGCCCACATAAATGCGGAGTGGATCGCAAGGTAATACTGTTTGACCGAGCTTCCCTTTAAGCCCTGATCCATCTTGTAATTAAGGAATGTCTGAATCTGAGAATGGTTGAGATCGGCAAGTGTCACATCGGGATATTCCGCACTCATGTACTTCATAAAACGCTCCATGATCCTCTTGTAGCACTGGTATGTGGTACGGGCGGCATTGGGCTTGATAGCCGTCAGCCACTCTGAAAAGAAATCACTAAGCTCCTGATTGATGACAACAGGCTCACTCTCGTCCTCAGTATTCTTTTTGGGTGCTGTATTGAAAACCACCTGATTGTTGTTCCACTTGTCAGCGAAATCAGGAGCTTAGTGATTTCT
>SFFP01000328.1 GCA_004556875.1 Ruminococcus flavefaciens | reverse complement strand
ATCTCATCTATGCAGGCTGCCATATTTTCAAGCACAGGGCAGCTGAATATCATTTCAAGTGAGAAATCAGCACCAAATCCCTTGCGTATCTCCGCAGAAAGCATAGTCGCAAGCAGAGAGTCTCCGCCAAGCTTGAAGTAATGACTGTTTTTATGTACTTCCGTATCAAGCACCCTGCTCCATATATCACACAGGCGCTTTTCTGTATCTGTAAGCTCCTCTGTGTCAGCTGATACGCGCTTTTCAACATTGCTCTGTTCATACTGTGACACAAGAAGCTTTCTGTCTATCTTTCCGTTTGCTGTAAGCGGAAACTCCTCTCTCAGAACGATATGCGCAGGTATCATATACTCAGGGATAACACTTTCAAGATAGTTCAGCACTGCTTCCTCATGGAAGTAGGTATTGCTGCCGTTTTCAGCGTTATTCCTTGCAGCAAAAAGCTGCTGATAGCTGTCGCCGCATGAAGCTTCAAGGCGTTCAAGTCCGCAGTCCGCAATTACCTTATCCCATACTCTTCTTTGAGCATGAAGCTTGTTATGTTCTGAAGCTTCATATCCTCTGTCATTTCAGTAAAGAGTATCACTCCGCCAAGCGAAAGATGTCTGCTGAGCTTTTTAAGTACATCAGGAGCATTGAGATACTGATGGAGCGTGTTGCTGAGTATTATCACATCAAAGCACATATCTTCTGCAACAGGGTCTTTTTCCGCGTTAAGGTCTGCAATAATGTATTCTGCTCTGTCACCAAGCGCTTCCTGCGCACGGCTTATGAAAATCTCGTCTTGTCAAGAACTGTATAACTGATATTATCGGAAACTGCGGCAAATTCCGACGATACTGCGCAGTCCCTTGCACCGACTTCAAGAACTTTCAGCTTTCTCTGACTGCTTTCGGAAACGCGTCTGAGGAAGTTCCGTATCATACCGTTAAGATATCTGCCTCGCGGCATATTGTCAGCAAGAACATTAGGCGATACAAAATCTTCACTGAGCAGCAGCTCATTTGCATTCATTCTTCCGCAGAGTATATCAGCTGCTTTGTTGATGAAAGGTGCAGTAAATCTATCAAAGTCATTTTCTTCACCTGTATTCTCACCGCGCTCGGAAACATCCTTTTTCCACGACTCAACAGCCTCTGTATAGATATCGTAATCATCAGCCTTTTCACTTTCAAGAGCCTTCAGTATTTTCTCTGCACCGCGCAGATATGCTTCGTCTGCCTGACGGATAGCTTCTGTTTCTTCTGCCTTATCGTAAACCTTATCATACTCCGATACAGCAATATCTCCAAAAGGTGCGCTTACATGCTTTAATCCGCCGTTTTCAGCAAGAGCATCTCTGTCACTGCATACGGCAAATGCCACTATCTGTTTTGTACCGTCATGATCTCTTACACAAACTACAGCATTTCCTATGCCACCAAAATCGCTGACTGCGCTCTCTATCTCTCCAAGCTCTATTCTGTGGCCTCTGACCTTAATCTGATTATCCATTCTGCCGAGGAATTCGATAGTGCCGTCATTCCAGAACTGTCCGCTGTCTCCTGTCCTGTACCAGCGCTTTCCCATATCCGTAACAAATTTAGAAGCTGTAAGCTCATTGTCACCCACATATCCCTGTGCAACTCCCGAGCCTCCTATCCAAAGCTCACCGCTTACATAGTCAGGGCAGTCTGCGCCCTTCTCGTCAACCACTCTGTAAAACTGTCTCGGCAGAGGTGCGCCGTACGGAATAGATGCCCAGTGTGCAGGAACAGGAAGTGAAACATCAAAGAAATTCGACCATATAGCCGCCTCAGTAGCACCTCCGAGAGATACCATATGTGCATCAGGTGCGGACTCTGAAAGCTTCTGCGGCAGGTCAAGGTCTATCCAGTCACCTGAGAGCATAACAAGTCTGAGGCTGTCAAGATTTTCACTCTCCTGACGAGCGTCAATGAGAAGCATTTTCAGCAGAGTAGGAACTGAGTTCCATACCGTTACATTGTACTTTCTGATAATGTCATACCAGTCACGGGCACTTCTTCTTATCTCATCGGGAACAGCTACAAGACTTGCGCCCTCATTGAGCATTCCGAAAATATCGTATACAGAAAGATCAAAGTCATTTGAAGATACACCGATAGCCCTGTCGGCTGATGTCACGCTGTACATTCTGTTGACCTCGTCTATAGTTGACATAGCCGCCTTGTGTGATATCTGTACGCCCTTAGGAGTTCCTGTAGAACCTGATGTGAAGATGATATATGCTGTCTCATCACCTGTTATCTCAGCAGGTTCAGCTTCTTCACCGCTTGTGATACAGTCCTCGATACAGATACGGACTGTATTCTCAAAATCATCAGCAGGCTTCTGCTTTGAACAGAGAATATAGCGGCAGTCAGATGATGAAAGTATGCTTTTCATTCTCTCCGCAGGCTGACTTATGCTTATAGGTACATAAGTACCGCCGCCGTAGATAACGCCTATTTCTGAGATAATGCACTCTGCACCTCTCGGAACAAATACCGCAACTGTATCACCCTTTTTCATGCCATTTTTTCTCAGGGCGGCTGTAATTCCCTTCATACCTGCAAGAACTTCACCGTAGGTATACACACGGTCTTTCACAGGGTCAATTATTGCAGGAGCATCAGGAGTCTTTTCA
>SFFP01000327.1 GCA_004556875.1 Ruminococcus flavefaciens | reverse complement strand
GCAGGCTCTTTTCGGGAGCTTGATTATTCCTGTGTGGAGCGCATGACCGAGGAAAAAGTATAGCGGATAGATGGTATATATGCAGATATAAAACGGCAGTTTTTTGCCTGAGAGCGTTTCGATGAATGGTATCAGCGATGTGAAAACAGCATAGACCGCAAGCATATATTTTATCAGTTCAGGCGGAGCATTTCCGCTTACGAGCTTGTAAACAGGAAGCAGCAGATACAGTGCAAAAAGCAGATATATGTACCACATATGCATCCAGCCTGTGCCTAAGAATATAGCATTGAATGAACTTTTGCATATTTCGGAGACAGACGACTTGTTCAGCAGGACACCGTCGAATACTGCAAAGAGTATTGAAAATATAACCAGTGCCAGAGCCATTCGCAGTACGTATTTTCCGAAGAGCTTTTTCATTGTGAGCACTCGCTTGCTGTCAAGGAGCAATGCTCCCGAAGCCATTACGAAACAGGGAACAGCCCACATCATACAGTTTCTCACAGCCATCATAGCTCCCTGTGAACCTGCGTTCTGAGAGAACATATTGGCGGCAAGGAATGTATGCAGGACAGTTACCGCGATACACGCAAGTGCCTTTAAACGGCTGAGATATAATATTCTGTTATTCATATTCTATCAGTTATTTGTTACAAAATCACTTCCGCAGCCTGCTTCGGGATTAGTAGCGAAACCGCTTCCGCAGCCAGCATCGGGATTGGTAGCAAAGCCGCTTCCGCAGCCGGCATCGGGATTGGTAGCAAAGCCGTTTCCGCAGCCAGCATCGGGATTGGTAGCAAAGCCGTTTCCGCAGCCTGCATCGGGATTAGTAGCAAAACCGTTTCCGCAGCCAGAATCAGGAGTCTGATTGTTTACAGCAGGAGTCTGGGTATTTGCTGCAGGTGTCTGTGCAGCAGGTGCAGGAGACTGATTAGCAGGTGAGTAGGAAGGAGTATCGTCTTCCTCGTATGCTGCATCGATATGCTCGTTTGCTTCAGGGTCTATCTCATGGACAGGCTCAGTATTATCTGTGAGCTTTGCAGTCATTTCCTCTGCAGCCTTAGTGTCTATCTTTTCCTTTGTGAGCTTTGAAGTATACTTGATGTAAGCGATATCGCCCTCAAGGTAGATCTCAGCTGAGTCAAGGTCGTCGAATGGGAAATTGTGAAGAATTGCTTCCTTCTTGTCTGCAAATTCAAGCTTTACAGTGTACTGGAGATTTGCGATCTTGTCAGACTCGCCGTATACAACATCGCTTACCTTGTTAGGAACATAGTAAAGTGTACGCTTTTCGTCCTTTGTGAATGTATCCTTTTCTTCAAGCATATTGTCGGGATACTTTTCTTCTGTCTCAGCCTTTACTGTGAAGCCGATTATCTCCTTGCCTGTCTTGTTTTCAAGGTCAAGCACGAATACATCTGAACCTGTAGCTTTTCTGCCGATGAGCTTATACTCTTCTTTTTCTGTAGTTGGCTCTGTAGTTGCTTCAGCAGTAGTAGCTGCTGTAGTAGCCTCAGGGATATTTGCTGACTGTGTAACACTTCCGCAGCCTACAAGGGCGAGTGCGGAAATAAGTGTCAGCGCTGCAATAGTTTTTCTCATAAAATTATCTCCTTTTATTTTATCTCACTTATTTTCTCTATTGGCCATACAGTATTTCCGTATGTTAAGTGGAAACCGTTTCCGCTTGTCTCTAATGTGAAATCAGGGTCATAGACATAGGTCGTGCCGTTTTCAATTATCTCGACCCATCCGTGAGGTCCGTATCCGCCTACTTTGAGAGGAACTCTTCCGTTTATGAGATGAGCGTCATAGCCGAGAAGCTTTGCCATTTCGCAGAACATAGCAGCAAGAACATAGCAGTTGCCCTTTGCGACAGCATCCTTTTTGCCGTTTCTGCTGTTGAAGCCGTAGTCGGCAGCCTTCTTGAGAGTTAACTTGCTTGCGTCCTTTTCCCATTCAACATATACAGCCCTGACATTCTTTGCCGAGCAGTCGTAGAATGCGTCCTGAAGAGTCTTTATACCCATCTGGTCCATTCTTGCCTTAGCAAGAGGATACGGGCAGGCAGTTGTGGTAGTCGTTGTCGTTGTAGTTGTTGTAGTAGTTGTTGTAGTAGTAGTTATGTTCCATTTAGCGCTTGAAGCGTAGTAGTCTTTTCTTG
>SFFP01000326.1 GCA_004556875.1 Ruminococcus flavefaciens | reverse complement strand
TCCTTAGTAATAACAGGCTGCGGCTTGAAGTCAACGACCTTTTCCTTTAAGGAGACCTTACCTGCGATCCTGTCGATGAAAGGTACAAGTACGTGAAGACCTGTATCCCATTCAGCGTGGAACGAACCAAGACGTTCGCTAACGAATACGTGAGCCTGTGGAACGATCCTGAAAGATCTGATAATTACGAATAATAAGAAAATAATGACCAATAAAACAATAATTCCGAATGCGTCCATTTTTAAATACCTCCAAAGATTAATGGCAGAATTTTTTTACTTTTCAGGTGCTACAATAAGTCTTGCACCCATAACTTTTTTTACGATAACGACTGTACCTTCAGGTATTATATCGTTTTCGTTTTCAGGAACGGCACTCCAATTGACCCCATTTAAAGTAACACGTCCTGTTCCCTTATCGCTGTTGATAACTTCGATGACAGTAGCGTGCCTGCCGACATCAAGTTCGGCATTTGTGGCGACTGCGTTTTTTCTGTTTCTGCGGTTTCTGAGAAGCGGAAGGCTGATCAGCAGGAATATTGAAGAAGAAATGATGAAAATTCCAAGCTGTTCGATAGCGGTCAGCTCATAGAAATAGCTGAAAAGAAGAGTTACCAGTGAACCTGCGGCGAACCATATCGATACAAGCTGTATCGTCATGATCTCTGCGACTACAAAAGCTATAACAGCACAAGCCCAAAACAGTACACTCATTACGAGATCCCCCTTTCAAAAGTATTGTAGTAATCCCTACAGGAAATATTATATCACAAAAGTGTGAACTTTTCAAGTATAAGCAACTGTTTTGGAACAAATATTTTTGTTCTTAGAGTATAATTTTTATGTTTTTTTAATCTCTGTAAAAGCCATAATATAGGGAGCTATGCCTTTTGCATCATTTTCAACTATCTTTTCGCTGAGGTAGTATTCAGCCGAACCGTCACGATCTGTTTCACCGCCAAGTCCTCCTACAAGACAAATATTTCCGAGAACAGGCACATTGCCCGATGTGTTGATAAAATCATCGGTAACAGTGTTGAAGGAACGAATACCTGCCTGACGGATATCATCTCCGCATATGCCGAGCCTTGAAGCTTTCAGTGCGGCGTATGCAAACAGCAGAGTACCGCTTGTTTCGGGGTAATTGCCTTCAAGCTCTTTTCGGGCAGGGAGCTGATAAAGCATACCGTCGCTGCGGCAGAATGATGCCATATCACCAAGAAGCTCTGAAAGAATATTACGGCATTTCTCGCTATCGAGTATTTCGCATACATCTGCAAGAGCGGCACAAAGCCAGCCGTTTGACCGCAGCCAGAACTCAGGCGAAAGACCTGTTATCCTGTCTGCCCATATCATAGTTCTTGTATCATCATAACCATGATAATACAGACCTGTCTTGGGATCGCGGGTTATTTTCCTTATATCCCAGAACTGCCTTTCAACGTCATCGATAACACCGCGAAGGTCGTTCATTTTTCCGTATTCCGCAAGGAACGGCAGCGCCATATAAGTTCCGTCGAGCCATATCTGATCGGGGTATATAGCCTTGTGCCAGAAGCTTCCGCAGCTGAGCCGCGGCTGTCGGAGTATCTGTTCGTTCCAGAGCTTTTCATAGGCGAGTTTATAGCGCTGAGAACCTGTGAGTTTCCAGAGTTTTATGAGGTTTTTTCCACCGTTTATATTATCGAGATTATAGTCAGCATAGTTCATAGTCGGTATCGTACCGTCTTCGGCAACGTATGAGTCTATGAATTTTTCGGAATAATCAATAAGCCGCTTGTCATTGTTCAGATCATAGAGCATAAGAACGGCAGTTATCATACAGTTGTCGATATAATTCCATTTAGGCTGTTTGCCATAGACTGTATTTTCGGCATTCCACATCGGATTAAGCGGCTCAGAGGGCAATATCAGCCTTTCAATATATTCATTAATTATCTGCTCTGATCTTGTCATCCTGAGAGTCCTCCTGCGGTAATACCGCTAACAAATTTTTTCTGTGCAAAAGCGAATACTGCAACAGATGGTATAAGTCCGATAACGGACATAGCAATTATTTTACGCTGTTCATACCCCTGACCTGTGCTGTCTGACGATAATCTCAGTGCAAGAGACAGGGGATATTTTTCCACTGACTGTATTATTATCAGCGGTTCAAGGAAATCGTTCATCGT
>SFFP01000027.1 GCA_004556875.1 Ruminococcus flavefaciens | reverse complement strand
ACAGACAGCTCAAAGCTATCGCAAAGAGCATCGAAAAGACTATCAGCAATGAGCTTAAAAAAATGCTCAAGAACGAGCGTGAGAAGTATGAAGAGTTCTGGAAGGCTTTCGGCTTACAGATCAAATACGGCATCTACAGTGATTTTGGCGTAAACAAGGAAAAGCTTCAGGATCTGCTGATGTTCACATCTTCAAACGAACAGAAGCTTGTAACTCTTGACGAATACGTTACAGGTATGCGCGAGGATCAGAAGTATATCTACTACGCTACAGGCGAAAGTGCCGCACGTATCGAACAGCTCCCACAGACTGAGCTTGTCAAGGAAAACGGCTTCGAGATACTCTACCTCACAGACAATATCGACGAATTTGCTGTAAAGTCACTTATGAAGTATAAGGACAAGGAATTCAAGTCTGTATCTGCTGACGATCTCGGTCTTGAAACTCCTGAAAAGAAAGAGGAACTCAAGGCTAAGGAAGAGGAAAGCGCAAACCTTCTCGATGAGCTTAAAAACGCTCTTGACGGCAAGGTAACTAAGGTTACTCTCTCTCAGAGACTCAAATCCCACCCTGTATGCCTCACAAGTGAGGGCGAGATATCTCTCGAAATGGAAAAGGTACTCAACTCTATGCCTACCGATCAGAAAATTCACGCTCAGAGAGTTCTCGAAATAAATCCTGACCACGAGATATTCGGCAAGCTTAAATCACTCAGTGACAGCGGTGACAAGGACAAGCTCGGCAAATACGCAAAGCTTCTCTACGATCAGGCACTTCTCATCGAGGGCATGAGCATAGAAAATCCTGTTGAATTCTCAAATCTCATCTGCGAGCTGATGTAATTTCACGACAACATAAAATTATCCCCCATTTATCATTTTCAGATAAATGGGGGATTTTCTGTTTTTTAGTGATCTGTCATAAAAACAGCTTAGGTCAACGCTTTGTCAAGCACTCTTCTTTTTCAGAGTACGCTTTACTATTCCTTTCAGACGCTCGCAAGTATCCGTCGGAAAATCCGTGATAAATGTTATTGCCTGTGCGTGTGCCTCTTCGCTTGGCAGCTTCAGGAACTTATGGAAAAATGTATACACCTCGTTGAATGAAGAGAATATCTCATCAACAGCTCTCTCTCCCTCGGGGGTAAGCACTACGCTGTTGCAAAAGTCCTCATATACGTATCCGCAGTTAGCCAGACAACGCAGCATTTTGCTAACGCTCGGTCTTGATACTCCGAGATGGCGTGATATATTCACACACCTTACATAATCATCAGCCTCTGTCAGTTCCTTTATTGCCACCAGATACTTTATCTGGCCTGCACAATGTTTCATATAATACTCCTTTCAAAAATTCTGCCGCTTTACTTATCGGAGTCTATAAGATGCCAATAGCCCTTTAAATATACAGCTCCCGATATTACGGTCAGCACAGTTGAGATCCAGATAAGGACAGGCACAACTATATTGTCTATCGCATTTCTGAATGCCTCAGGGAAATCGATACTGAAATCACAGCAGAGACAAAGCCAGAAAAGTATCGCTACTATTGCCGCCATTGTAAATGCCGTCTTCAGCTTGCCCCATATACCGGCAGCTACCACTATTCCGCTGTTAGCCGCGAGCAGTCTGAGTCCCGACACCATAAATTCTCTTGCAGTTATGATTATCAGCGGTATTGCGCCCATTTTCACCTCAGGCATTTCTACAAATACCGTCAAGGCGGCAATTACCAGCACCTTGTCTGCAAGAGGATCAAGGAATTTTCCGAAATTGGTTACAAGATTGTGTTTTCTTGCTATTTTTCCGTCAAGTGCGTCCGTAATGGAAGCGGCTGAGAATATCACAAGCGCTATACCATAGTGGAACGGCACATCAATGTACATAAACAGCAGGAAAAACGGAATAAGTATGACTCTGAGAAGAGTCAGCTTATTTGGCAGGTTCATTGGCTTATCACCTCTCCTATCAAATCATAATCGAGTGTATCGGTGATCCTGATAGTGACATAATCACCGATCTCAAGTGGTGTTTCTGATGTAAAGAACACCTTTCCGTCTATGTCGGGAGCGTCAAGCGCTGTTCTGCCGAACCAGCACTCTCCGAACTTGTCGAAACCCTCCACGACTGCGGTAAGCTCCGCACCCATAAGCTTTTCATTGTTTTCGCAGCTGATGAGCATCTGCTGCTCCATGATTATATCTGCGCGGTGAGCAGCTGTCTCCTCGTCGATCTGATCGGGGAAGCTGTACGCCTTTGTGCCTTCTTCTCTTGAATAAGCGAAACAGCCAAGTCTGTCAAAACGGACTCTCTTTACAAATTCAGCAAGCTCCTCAAACTGTTCCTCAGTCTCGCCTGGGAAGCCTGTAATAAGAGTAGTTCTCAGAATGATATTCGGAACTTTCTCTCTGATATGTGCAAAGAGTGCCTCCAGCTTTTCCGTGTCGCCCCAGCGGTTCATACGCGAAAGTATATCGCCGTTGCAGTGCTGTATCGGTATTTCAAGATACTTCACTATCTTATCCTCACGCGCAATAACATCGAGAAGCTCATCTGTTATACGCTCGGGATAGCAGTAAAGAGTACGTATCCAGCGGAGTCCGTCTATTTTGCAAAGCTCGGTAAGAAGCTCTGCAAGCTTCGGCTCGCCGTAAAGGTCTTTGCCGTAAAGAGCCGTATCCTGTGCGATGACCACAAGCTCTGTAACTCCGTTTTCTGCAAGGAAACGCGCTTCCTTCAGTACGTCCTCCATAGGCTCACTTCTGAACTTTCCTCTTATAAGAGGTATAGCGCAGTAAGTGCAGCAGTTAGAGCAGCCCTCGGCAACCTTCAGATATGTGAAAAATGGCAGTGTGGATATTATCCTTTCGCCGCTCAGCTCAGCATCAAGCTTTGACGCGAAACAGACACATCTCTCGTCTTTGAGAACTTTGTCAAGGACTTCAACGATATCCTTTGTATTTCCGATGCCAATAACAGCGTCAGCCTCGGGAAACTGCTCAGCAGCCTCTTCCTTGTATCTTTCAACAAGACAGCCGGTTATGATTATCTTTTTGAGCGTACCCTCTTCCTTGAGCTTTCCAAGCTCAAGAATGGTATCTATCGCCTCTTCCTTTGCAGCCTTTATAAATCCGCAGGTATTTACTACCGCAACATCGGCAAGTCCGGGCTCTGTGACAAGCTGATATCCATGACTTTTCAGTTTATAGAGCATACGCTCTGAATCAACAAGATTTTTTGAACAGCCGAGGGATACCATACCCACCTTGATAGCCATATCAGTTTTCCTCCTCAAAATCATCGGCGCTCTCAAAATACTCCTTAACAGCGCGGTTTATCTCGGAAAAATCATATCCGTACCGCACAAGAGCGCTTTTGACCTTTTCAATTGATTTTCTATCCTCACGGTCTGTGAGATATCGGGAATGTTTAGTCCGCAGAAGCTCCGAAATATTTTCGCTGAAGCTCTCTGAATACGGTTCAAGAGCGTCCTCTGCGATGAACTGGTCTATGCCCTTCTGCATTATTTCCCGTTTTGCGCGGCGATAGCCGTATTTTTTTGTCTCTACCAGTTTCCGCGCCATACGCTCGGCATATCTCTCATCGTCTATAAAGCCGTGCTCTGTGAGCCTTTTCATAACCGCAGTGCAAAGCGGCTGGCTTTTGTAGTTGTCCATGAGCTTTCCGAGCATTTCGGAATAAGTATAATCCCTGTAATCCAGCAGGTAAAGCGCCCGCTGATAGGCTCTGCGAAAATTTGATGCATAAATTATCTTTCTGAGGGTATCGCGGTCTGTCTCCATACCTGCGCGTATGCCGAAATCGGTGATTATATCCGCATGGAGATAGAGCTTTCGCCCGTCATCGAGCTCCGCCTCATAGGTCGAGCCTTTATATCGCGTGACCGAGGTTATCTTCATTATTCCTCAGCAGGAGTGAACTCCTCAAAATCCTCGTCAAAATTAGCGAGAACATCTTCATTTTCAGCAGCTTCGCCGCTCTCAGACTTTGCTTCCGCAGCAGCAGGAGCATCTTCCTTAGCCTTTTTGTCCTTTTTTGGAGCTGTGGCATTGAGCTCGTCCTTGCGGGCAAGTATCTGTTCCTCTATTTCCTTCATAAGGCTCTCGTCATTCTGGAGAAGCTCCTTGACGTTGTCGCGTCCCTGTCCCAGCTTCTGATCCTTATAGCTGAACCAAGAGCCGCCCTTCTTGATGATATCAAGGTCAACAGCAAGGTCAAGCACCTCGCCTGTACGGGATATTCCCGTACCGTACATAAGGTCGAATTCGCACTCCTTGAAAGGCGGTGCTACCTTATTCTTAACTATCTTACAGCGTGTGCACGCACCGATAACATCTGTACCCGACTTTATGACCTCGCCCTTTCTTACCTCGATACGGACTGATGAATAGAACTTCAGAGCACGTCCGCCTGGGGTAGTTTCGGGGTTGCCGTACATTACGCCGATCTTTTCACGTATCTGGTTGATGAATATAGCAACGCAGTTTGACTTTGAGATAGCTGCTGTGAGCTTTCTCATAGCCTGCGACATGAGTCTTGCAAGCTGACCTACGTGGAGATCGCCCATTTCACCGTCTATCTCGGCACGGGTAGTCATAGCTGCGATAGAGTCGAGGACGATAACATCAATAGCGCCCGAACGGATAAGAGCTTCTGCGATCTCGAGCGCCTGCTCACCGCTGTCAGGCTGTGAAACGAGGAGATCATCGATATTTACACCGAGAGCCTGTGCA
Organism: Ruminococcus flavefaciens; assembly: GCA_004556875.1. Taxonomy (GTDB): domain Bacteria; phylum Bacillota; class Clostridia; order Oscillospirales; family Ruminococcaceae; genus Ruminococcus; species Ruminococcus flavefaciens_S. The sequence continues at coordinate 26,399 of SFFP01000027.1, read as the reverse complement.
TAAACAGGATCAAGAGCGTGCTCAACGTCGATGAAAGCAGCTTCGCCGCCTGCCTTCTGAGCCTGTGCGATAATTGAAAGTGCGACAGTAGTCTTACCTGAGCTTTCAGGTCCGTATATCTCGACAATTCTTCCGCGCGGAACACCGCCTATACCAAGCGCCATATCCAGTGTCATAGAACCTGTTGGTATAGCGTCAACATTCAGTGTCTTAGTCTGTCCCAGACGCATTACAGCGCCTGCTCCGTACTTCTTTTCTATCTGCTTGAGCGCACCCTCAAGTGCAGTCTTTTTATCCTCTTTGGTAGTAACTCTAACAACAGTAGGCTTTTTAGCAAGCTCTTTCTTTGCCATTGGTGTGTCCTCCGATCTGTATTTACATTATTGCAGGTTTATTTTCAATAACATTACGCGCCGCCGCAGTCCTTATAATACCGCCGCCGTCACGTCTCAGCTCCACATCTGCGAAGCCGTTTCCTTCAAGTACAGCCTTTACGTCATCGTGCTGACCCATGCCGAATTCATAGGCGATAAAGCCGCCGTCCTTTATAGACATCTTCCAAAGCTGAGTCATGGCTCTGTAAAAGCCGAGTCCGTCATCGCCGCCGAAAAGCGCCGAAGCAGGCTCATATCTTACCTCTGTCTGAAGCTCGCTCATATCCTGTGAAGTGAGATAAGGCGGATTGCTGACCAGTATATCAAGTCCCATAAGAGACATTGAGGTCTCGCGCTTCAGAACATCGCCTTTTATAATATGTATATCACCGCAGCCGTTTGCTGTGGTATTCTCTCTGAGATAGCCGAGAGCATCATCTGAAAGCTCTACAGCGTAAACATCTGCCTGCGGAAGCTCCTTTTTGAGAGCTACTGCGATACAGCCGCTGCCGCTGCAAAGATCAGCGATCTTCGGAGCTTTCAGCTTTTCTCTCCTGCAGATATCAAGCACCTGCTCAACGAGAGTCTCTGTATCGGGACGCGGTATGAGTACGCCCTCGCCTATTTTGAAATTACAGCCCCAGAATTCCCACTGCCCCAGCAGATACTGAAGCGGGTATCCTTCAGAGCGGCGCACTGCAATAGCACGTATCTCTGCGGCTTTTTCATCTGAAACAGGCTCTTTCGGCAGGAACATGGGATTTTTTTCTCCCAGAAAGTCCTGAAATATACAGGTGGTATCAAAGTCAGCCGTATCCTCATCGCGCTTTGCGATAAGGCTTCGGCACTCTGCAAAAAGCTCGCCGCGGCTTACCACTTGTCCTCCTCCTTATCCTTAGGGATACAAGGAGTCATTGCGGCAATTGCTATCTCTATCATACTGTCATCAGGCTCGCGTGTGGTTATACGCTGCATAGCGAGACCCGGTGCGGAAAGTATCCTTGTAAATGTATTATCGTTATTTCCTGCAAGGCGTATGCACTCGTAAGAAATTCCCACAACAAGAGGGAGCAGCACCAGTGATGCCACGATACGATGCCATGTTACCGTAAATGGCACTAAACACATGACAAGTATGCTGATGATAAGAACTATAAATATAAAGCTTGTACCGCAGCGCTTATGGAAGCGGCTCTGCTTGCGGATATTCTCTACAGTAAGGGGAAGCTCCGCCTCATGGCAGGCGATAGTCTTATGCTCAGCGCCGTGATACATATACTGCCTTTTGATGTCCTTCATAAGGCTTACAAGGTACATATACAGCACAAAGAGAACTATCTTTACTATGCCCTCAAGAAGTGAACGGATTATGCGGTGTTCCTTGATAGACGGGATAAGTCCCACAAGCCACTTAGGCAGGAAAACGAAAAGACCTATTGCCATGAGAACGCCAATAAGTATGCCGATATACATGAATACATCGGTTGTGGCATCTCCTTTTTTCTCGCCGCTCTTGCTTTCAGACTCATTTACGCTGTCCTCAGCCTTTACAGCAGTATCAGCTTTTTCCTCTGTTTTCTCAGCGGAATCTGACTGCGCATTTTTCTTATCCTTATTTTTGCCGTCATCTTCATCTTCGTCCACTATCTGCTTTTCAGCGGACTTCATCATATACTTATAACCCTTTGTAAGTGAGATAACGAAATTAGTACAGCCTCTCACAAGCGGCACTTTTCTGTACCACGGAGCGCCTTTTCCGTTATTTTCCTCCCATGTTTCAAGGTCGATAGTACCGTCGGGAAGTCGGCAAGCCATAGCGCCTGTATTAGGTCCGAGCATCATAATGCCCTCAACAAGAGCCTGTCCGCCTATTTTTGATTTGAATTTTTCTTGTGTAGTAGTTTTATTTCCCATTTTTTCACCTTATTGAAAACATTAATGCCTGTGCCTTACGGCTTTACTGCGGGAAGAGTGATAGTTACCGTAGTACCCTTTCCCTCGCCCTCACTGTCGATATCGAGTTTTCCGCCGTGCATACTTATTATCTCGTCAGCAACGGCAAGACCGATACCTGAGCCGCGGCGTGTGTGATTTGCCTTATAGAATTTTGTCTTTACCTTTGCAAGGTCTGAGGCTTTTATGCCAAGACCTGTATCGGATACGGAAACAATGACGTTTTCGCCCGATTCATAAGCCTTTATGGTAACTGTATCCCCCTCTGAGGAATACTTTACCGCGTTGTCGATAACATTGATGAAGACCTGCCTGATACGGTTCTTATCGCCGAAAACGAATGGAAGCATCTCAGGCTCGTCATAGATTATTTTTTTATCTTCACGCCTTGCTTTTTCGCTGTATATTAGCACAGCATCACCAAGCTCGGCGAGGATATCCATGTTTGCATTCTGAAGTGTAAAGTGTCCGTTCTGCATACGCGAGAAGTCAAGAAGCTCCTCTACCATCTGCGAAAGACGCTCTGTTTCGTTCACTATGACCCTTACGCCTTTTTTCATGGTGTCGGGACTTCCTCCGCCGTCTATCATAAGCGTTTCCGCCCAGCCTTTTATGGCGGTCAGCGGAGTTCTCAGCTCATGTGAAACGGAGGATATGAACTCATTCTTCATAGCTTCGGCATTCGAAAGCTCATCTGCCATATTATTAATAGTAGTACACAGGTCGCCTATCTCGTCATCGCTGTCGTTGTCTATACGTGTGGAGAAGTCTCCCATAGCGTATTTTCGTGCGATGCCGCTTATCTGCCTGATAGGTCTTACTATAGAGCCTGCAAAATAAAGACCCGTCACAGTATTCGCCGCTCATAGAAGATATGGGCATTGTTACAGCCAGCACTTTTTCTCCGCCGCCAAGCTTATAAACGTGAGAACCCTCGCCCGACTCCATAGCCTTGACATAATCAGGCATGACATCGTCTGCGTCAGGAGAAAATCCCGATGAGGTCAGGACTACCCTTCCCTTTGAGTTTATAGCCATAAGCTCTATTTTGTCCTTTTCATTGAAGGTCTCAAGCATATTTCTCATTTCCGACGAGAAATTTGTCGAGCTGTCCTGCGAATGGATACTTAGGACACTGGTTACGGCATTTATCTTTGAAACAAGATACTGCTTTGCAGAGCTGTAGAAATAGTTCTGTATCGCATAGACTATAGCCATATCTATGACCAGAAGCGCAAGCACAACAACTCCCAGATTGTTGAATATCCAGCGCTTTGTGATACTCTTTTTAGCCATTACTGAATATCATTCCATTTATAGCCGTAGCCCCAGATAGTTATGATATATTTCGGGCTTGAAGGCTCTTCCTCTATTTTCATACGTATACGTCTGATATTTACATCGACTATCTTATCGTCGCCGTAATAGCTCTCGCCCCATATATGGTTCAGGATGCTTGCACGGTCAAGAGCGGTATTCTTATTGTTCATAAAGAATTCCAGTATCTGATACTCTACCTGAGTAAGCTCTATGGGAGCGCCGTCCTTTGTAACTGTACGGCTCTTGAGGTTGAGTACGAAAGGTCCGCTTTCGATAACAGACTGTTTTTCATTCTTGATAAAGCTCATGCACACACGCCTGTATATAGCGTCAACTCGTGCAGTAAGCTCAGAAGGTGAAAACGGCTTTGTGATATAATCATCAGCACCTATCATAAGACCGCTGACCTTATCCATTTCCTGAGTTCTTGCTGTAAGCATGATGATACCGATAGTAGAGCTTTTTTCACGTATCTTCTTGCAAACCGTAAAGCCGTCTATACCGGGCATCATTATATCGAGCAGGACGATATCGAAATTTCCGTGTTCAGCCTCAAAGGTCTTGAGTGCCGCCTCTCCGCAGTTTACATCAACAACGTCATAACCTGCACGTTTAAGGTTTATGACGACAAATTCGCGGATAGTATCCTCGTCCTCACAAATAAGTATACGTTTCATCTGTTTTCACTCCTTTAATGAGTATCTATATATATATCAGTCTCTGTATCTGAAGCCAATAGCAGCTTCTGCCGCTGTAATGCTGAGTCCGTCATCATTTACATCGGGATTTGAAGGGATAAGTGCAAGATAAGAGGTCTCGCCCTTTGAGTGCATGAGCACATATCCTCCCGAAATACGGTCTTCACGGGAAGGCTGATCCTCCGCACAGAAAATATGCAGGAGCTCTCTGCCTATACCGTCATTGCTGTACGCGCAGAATACTATCTCATCGTTTACCACATCGCGTCTGACAGTAACATTATTGCGCCATTTTTCGGGGAATATAAAGATATATCCCTCATTCATGCTGTAATATGAGGTGTATTTGCGTTCAAGCTTATAGCTTTCGTTTATGCACATCCAGTCTGTCAGTCTGAGCTGTTCGCCCTCTGCCGCCGCCTCATATCCCGGAGCAACATACTGTAAAGGTATCTCAAGTCTGCCGTCGCCGTCCACATCGAATGACAAGCAGCCTGTAGGACGAATAGTAGCCGCCGATTCCTCAGGGGTACTGAATACCTTTTTCAAACCGCTCTCATCCATGTATATGATATCAGTCTGAACAGAGCCTGTTCCCGAAACAGCGTCGATGTAAAGCCCTGTATCCCCGCTTCCTATCTTTCCGTAGCTGATATTGTCAAACTCGGTAAAGCTGCCGCTGAGAGGCTGCTGTACTTTATGGTACATTCCCTCACGGTCAAGCTTATAGGCTTCCGCAGCAGCGGCTTCTCCGCCTGATGCGCCTTTAAGTCTGAGAAATTCATTCTCGCCGTCCTGATCCAGATCCTTGACATCAAAGAATGAGTAAGAGTCTGAAAAAGTCGGCTTGTCAAGTACACCGTCGGTATAGTTGTATATCGAGACATTCTTTTCCGAGCGGTTTATAAGGCTCGTTCCGATTATGATATTCACACGGCTGTTTGAGCCGAGCTTTGATATTATCACCTTTTCTATCTCGTTACCCTCCGCAGCCGTATCGACCACAGAGCTCCACTTGCCGTCGTCCTTATCAAGTATATTTATGTGCAGCGGATTTTCATCAGCTGCATGGTTTGTTCTCTCATAAAACACTATCGCCTCGTTAGAACCGTCATCGTCGATATCCTCGATTATGAAGGCAGAGAGATATTTTCCCGATTTCGGGTATTTAAGACTTATAGTAGGCGATACCAGCGAACCGATAAGAGCATCGTATATCTGCTCCTGCTCGACACTGAGCTTAGGCGGAGACATGAGCGTATCAATGCTTGCACCGAATGTACAGCCTGTAAGCCCTGCCGCCGAAAGCACAGCAGCCAGCAGTCTGAATGTTTTTTTCATAATATGGTCACTCGCGTTCTTCGAGCTTTATATATTCCTTTTCCTTTGCGATAGCCTTGTAAGCAGGACGGATTATTCTTCCGCCTGTGAGTATCTCTTCCATGCGGTGAGCTGCCCAGCCCGCCATACGAGCGATAGCAAAAAGCGGAGTGAAAAGCTCATCAGGGATACCGAGCATTCTGTACACAAGACCCGAATACATATCAACGTTAGCGCACATTGTCTTTGTATTGCCCTTCATTTCGAGGAATATCTCAGGAGTAAGGCGCTCGATAGTCTCAAGAAGTTTGAATTCAGCCTCGATCTCCTTGCCTTTTGCAAGCTCGAAAGCCTTTTTCTTGAGGATAACTGCTCTCGGGTCGGATATAGTATATACAGCGTGACCCATACCATAGATAAGACCCGAATGGTCATTAGTCTCTTTGCGTATGGTCTTGCGCATATAGTCGGCAACTTCGCCCTCGTCTTCCCAGTTTTTGATATTCTCCTTGAAATTGTCAAGCATATGTATCACCTGAAGGTTTGCACCGCCGTGACGAGGACCTTTCAGTGAGCATATAGCCGAAGAATAAGCAGAATACGGATCTGTTCCCGATGAAGTGAGTACGCGGCAGGTAAATGTAGAGTTGTTTCCTCCGCCATGCTCAGCCTGTAACATGAGCAGACGGTCAAGCATCTGCGCCTCGTCCTTTGTGTACTGTCTGTCGGGACGCAGGAGCGAGAGTATACACTGTGCCGTGTTTTCCTCATAGTTGATAGGGTGCATTATCATGCTCTGATTGTCAAAGACTCTGCGCTTTACCTGATAAGCATTAGCCATGATAACAGGGAGCTTTGCGATAAGGCTTACAGCCGTGCGCATCTCGTTTTCAAGCCCCTTGTTCTCGCACTCATCATCATATGAATACAGAGCCAGCACAGAACGTGCAAGCTTGTTCATGATGTTCTTTGACGGTGCTTTGAGTATCATATCCTCAACGAAGCCATTAGGCAGGTCTCTTTTTACCGAAATATATGAGCTGAATGTTTTAAGTTCCTTAACGTTCGGCAGATGACCGAAAAGCAGAAGAAAAGCAGTCTCTTCATAGCCATAGCGGTCGTCCTCTTCAACGTTGTTTACAAGGTCGTTTATGTTATAGCCTCTGTATATGAGCTGTCCGGGGATAGGCTCTCTTTCTCCCTCATTCATCACATAGCCGTGAACGTTGCAGATGTTAGTGATGCCTGCCATTACGCCTGTGCCATCACTGTTGCGGAGTCCTCTCTTAACGTGATATTTTTCATAAAGTTTTGGATCTATCGCGGTATTATCGGCGAGTCTCCCGCATAAATCTGTAATATTAGCGCCTGAAATGAATGAAGGCATTATGATCACACTCCTAAAACATATTCATTATTAATTATACACCATATTTCGTTTCATGTCAAATGTTATTTCACAAATAAACAGGTGTTAAAAACAAATGTTCTTGTACATCATGCCGAAAGGAGAAGCTCATGAAAAAACAACTTGCCGCATTCCTCATACTGACCGCCTCTATAGCTCTTATTCCCATAATACCTGCTAATCTGAGCAAAAGCCGCCGTGAAAGCTCTGAAAGCACCGCTTTAAAGCTAAGAGAATTCCACTTCTCAGATGACAGCGACACCGAAACCATAGAAATATCCGATGGGCCATACAAAGTCCTTGATATCGAAAGCGGGCAAGTGCTCGAAGTGCCTGTGCGCGATTACGTCATCGGAGCAGTATGTGCGGAAATGCCTGCGTCTTTTTGTGATGAAGCCTTGAAAGCTCAGGCTGTTGCCGCCCATACATACGCCGAAAGACAGCGTATCAGAGAGCGCTCATGCCCAACAGCCGCACTCAACGGAGCAGATTTCTCCAACGATACATCGGTCTATCAGGGATTTTTCACCAAAGAACAGGCAAAGGAACGTCTCGGTGACAAATTTGAAGAGAGCTACGCGAAGATATCCGCCGCCGCAGATGAGGTACTGCCGTATATCATAACTTATGAAAACGAGCCTATTATCGCCGCTTTTCACTCAATGTCATCAGGATATACCGAAAGTGCCGAAAACGCATGGGGTTCACCTGTTGACTATCTTGTAGAAGTAGACAGCCGCTCAGACCTTACTGCGCCGAAATTCCGTGAAGAAAAGCGCTTTGCGGCGGACGAGCTGAAAAGCGTGCTTGAAAACGCCTTTGACGGCATAGCTCTCGGTGATACGCCATCTGAGTGGATACAGATAAAGACTGTGTCGGACGCAGGGACAGTCCTTTCAGCCGATATCGGCGGCAGAAATGTTACGGGAAACGATATACGCACTGCACTCGGTCTCAGGTCTGCAAGCTTTGATATACATACCGACGGCGACACGGTGGTAATCACCACAAAAGGCTACGGACACGGAGTCGGCATGAGTCAGTACGGAGCTAACGCAATGGCTGAGCAGGGCAAAAGCTGGCGCGATATCATCAGCCATTATTATCCCTCCTGCACAATTTCAAAGTGCTGATTTTTTTGTGCAAATAGCAATAAAAGGCAGTCGTTTATTGCCAAATCCGCTAATTCGTATTGACATCGCTCCGACGATTTGATATAATGACTTTGTGCCTTTTCATACGGCATAACAGGATAAGATATATATAAACCAAAGGAGACTTGTGTCCGCACACAGCGGATTAAGGAATATGAACAAAAACAGAGATTTATATAAAAGATTTGTTACTTTCGTCTCAGCTCTTTTTCTTCTCGCCATACTCACAGGACTTTTCGCCTTTGTATGGTACAAGAATTACAGCGAGCAGATAGTATTGCCTTATTACAGGCGAGGAAACTGGGTGCTCATCGCTATCTACTGCCTGCTTGTATGGCTGTTTTTCAGAGCATACGGCGGCTTTAAGCTCGGATATCTGAAAAAGATGGATATGCTCTATTCTCAGATGATATCAATGATATGTGTCAATGTGGTGTCCTATTTTCTCATAAGCCTTATAGGACGACGCTTCATGCACGCCGCGCCTATAGTCTATATGACCTGCGTTGACATGGGAGCTATAGCCATATGGACGCTCCTGACAGGAAAGCTTTACTTCATGATGTATCCGCCGCGAAAGCTGGTCATCATCTATGGAAGCCATCAGGCGGCTTCGCTGGTGCTGAAAATGAGTCAGCGCGTTGACAAGTATATGATATGCGAGTCTATCAGCATCAACGAGCCCGAGGAAAAAGTTAAAGAGCTTATCATGAAATATGAGGGCGCTATCATCTGCGATATCCCTGCCGAGCAGAGAAACGATTACCTCAAATTTTGCTTTGAACATTCAAAACGTGCGTATTTAGCGCCGAAAATATCAGATATTATAATAAGAGGCGCAGACGATATACGCCTTTTTGATACTCCTCTCATGCTCTGCCGAAACTATGGACTTGATTTCGAGCAGCAGCTTATAAAGCGCGTCTTTGATATAGTTTTTTCACTTATCGCACTTATCCCTGCATTCCCGTTCATGCTTATATCGGCTGTTGCCGTAAAGCTCTATGACGGCGGTCCTGTATTCTACAAGCAGAAGCGCCTTACTATCGGCGGCAGGGAATTCTATGTATATAAATTCCGCAGTATGATCGTTGACGCGGAAAAAGACGGCAAGGCAAGACTTGCCTCAGAAGAAGACGACCGTATCACTCCCGTAGGAAAAATACTGAGAAAATTCCGTATAGACGAGTTTCCTCAGCTCCTTAATATCCTCAAGGGAGATATGTCCGTTGTAGGTCCTCGTCCCGAGCGCCCCGAGCTTGCCGAGGAATACAAGAAAACAATGCCCGAATTCGGCTTCAGACTCAAGGTCAAGGCAGGACTTACAGGCTATGCGCAGGTCACCGGCGCTTATGATACGACACCCTATGACAAGCTGAAAATGGACCTGATGTATATCGAAAATTACTCCATACGTCTCGATCTTCAGATAATTCTAATGACTATAAAAACTATGTTCTTCCCTCCCAAAAACAACGCAGAAACTGCGGAAAATGTACTTGTGTCGAAGAACAGTCAAGAAAAAGGAGAACAATAAATGAAAACCACAGCAGTAATCATGGCAGGCGGAAGAGGAGAACGCTTCTGGCCGAAAAGCCGCAATGCTTGTCCTAAGCAGTTTCTCTCACTCACAAGAGACGGAGAAACAATGATACAAAAAACCGTAAAGCGACTCCTCCCCATTGTTGAGGCTGAGGACATCTACATCGTTACCAATGCCGCTTACACAGACCTTGTGCTTGAACAGCTCCCGAATATTCCCAAAGAGAATATCCTCGCAGAGCCATGCGCAAGAAATACAGCTCCGTGTATAGCCTTTGCCGCATCGGTCATAAACAGAAAATACGAGGACGCTATAATGCTCGTACTTCCTTCCGACCACCTTATCGGATATGAGGATATATACATCAATACCCTTAAAAAGGCTATCAAAGCCGCTGAAAAAGGCAAGCGCCTCGTCACTATCGGAATTACTCCCGAATACCCCGAAACCGGCTACGGCTATATCAATTTCGGTGAGATAAAGGGCGATGTCTACGCTGTTGAGCGCTTTGTCGAAAAACCCGACCTTGCTACTGCAAAGGAATACCTTGCTTCGGGAAAATATCTCTGGAACAGCGGTATGTTCGTGTGGAAAATATCTTCCATCATGCTCAATCTCCAGAACCTGATGCCCGACATCTATGAGGGCGCTGTACGCATAGGACAGGCTTTCGGTACACCTGAATTCAACGAGACACTTGTGAAAGAATTCACAGCCTTCAGAAGCGAGTCAGTTGACTTCGGTATCATGGAAAAAGCCAAGCATATCTACACTATCCCCGGAAGCTTCGGCTGGGACGATGTGGGAAGCTGGCTGGCTGTTGAACGTATCAACGAGACAGACGACGAAAACAACTACATCGACGGTGATGTTATCACCGTGGATTCAAAGCGCACCACCATCTGCGGCGGTAAGCGCCTTGTTGCCGCAGTAGGCACAAGAGATATAATCATCGTTGACACAGACGATGTGCTCCTTGTATGCTCAAAGAACAATACTCAGGACGTAAAAAAGGTCATTGCTCAGCTCAAGGAACATAACAGAAACGAGTTAGTATAAAAGGAGATTATTCAGATGAAAAACGCACTTATTACAGGCATTACAGGTCAGGACGGCTCTTATCTCGCAGAGCTCCTTCTCGAAAAGGGATACAATGTTTACGGTATCTGGAGAAGAAAGGCTACTGTTGACTACGGCAATATCGCTCACCTCAAGGATAAGGTGCACCTTATCTACGCCGATATGACCGACCCTGTTTCACTTATATCAGCTATGAGGATATCACAGGCTGACGAGGTATACAACCTTGCCGCTCAGTCATTCGTTGCAACAAGCTGGGATACTCCTCTCGGTACTGCCGATATCGACGCTCTCGGCGTAACAAATATGCTGGAGGCTATCCGTATCGTAAAGCCTGAGGCTCGTTTCTATCAGGCTTCTACTTCCGAAATGTTCGGTCTTGTACAGGAGACTCCTCAGAAGGAGACAACTCCTTTCTATCCAAGAAGTCCATACGGCGTAGCTAAGCTCTACGGTCACTGGATAACAAAGAATTACCGCGAGAGCTACGGTCTTTTTGCCTGCTCGGGAATACTCTTCAACCATGAGTCAGAGCGCCGCGGTATCGAGTTCGTTACACGTAAGATAACAGACGCTGCTGCACGTATCAAGCTGGGCGTACAGGAGTATATGGAGCTTGGAAATATGGACTCAAAGCGTGACTGGGGTCACTCAAAGGACTATGTCCGCGCTATGTGGCTCATGCTCCAGCAGGACAAGCCTGACGACTACGTTATCGCTACAAATGAGACAAGAACTGTCCGCGAATTCGTTGAGACTGCTTTCAGGCACGTCGGCATTGAAGTTGAATGGCAGGGCAGCGGTGTTGATGAAATAGGCATCAACAAGGCAAACGGCAAGACAATCGTTAAGGTAAACAAGAAGTTCTTCCGTCCTGCTGAAGTTGATATTCTTCTCGGTGATCCTTCAAAGGCTGAAAAGACTCTCGGCTGGAAGCGCGAGATAAACTTCTCTGAGCTTGTTGAGAGAATGGTAAAGAACGACCTTCAGCTCGTTCAGAATGAGATCAAAGTAAAGGAAATCCTCGGCTGAGTTCTAAGCTGCCGATAAAATAACAGGGGGCAAGTGTTATGAGATATGAAGTGCTCAGAAGCGTTAAAGGCGGATACAATAAGACTGATGTACTTACTAAGCTTGATGCGCTCAACGCTCTGCTTATGATGGCTGAGGAGGGCATTGACAGCTCAAAAATACTCCCCGAGCTTGAAAAGGAAATAGCCAATAAAATTATGCTCTGATCTGTGTTTTAATGCCGAAGGAGAAACAGAAATGGACGAGCGCAGGATACTATTCAAGGTAGATAACGGCTATGATATCTATTCATTCAGAGAAAGATCCGATGAATACCGTATGCTTTTCACAGGGCTGACATACGGCGGACTCACTGAGGACGAAGTAAGGAAAAGAGTAGAAGAATTAAAAGCAGAGCCGCTGCCTATATGCGGACCGGGCTATGAAATTGAAAAGGTCGATTTCATACTCGGAGAGTGGGAAAAGAAGCTTCTCATGTATAAAGCTGCGGATTTTGCCAAAATAGAGCTGGTAAGATGCGGATATACCATGGAAAGCGTTGAGGCAAAGGTCTTTGCCTACAATGATCTGATACTCGGAATAAAAGACGGCATGAACATGATAATCGCAATGAATGAGCTTGAACGTGTAAGACAGATTTCCTTAAAGAAAGCAAAATTTTTCCTTTTTATGCCAAACAGCTACGATCGTGGGCAGACCGACGCTTTTCTTGCAGAACTGGACTCTCATGTTTCAGGTATGATATAAAAAACAAAGGTGGAGAAGTTGATTTGAAAATAACCTTCGACGCTGTACCTATATGCAGCGATAAAATAACGGGAATAGGCTGGTGTGAGGTGGGTCAGACCCAGACTCTTGCACAGCTGCACCCCGAAAACAAGTACGAATACAGCTTCTTTACCAGCGGCGATGCTGAAAGAGTAAAGAGAGTAAAGCAGTTTGCAGGAAAGAACATAAAGCTCAATACATCGGCATTTTCGGGATATCTCTATCGTGCCGCAAGCACATTTTTCCCTGTGCCCTATTCCTTTTTCTTTGGCAGAAAGTCCGATGTTACACACTTTTTCAATTACATCGTGCCGCCATTTGTTCACGGGAAAAAGGTAGTCACCGTACACGACATGGTGTACAAGGCTTTTCCCAAAACTGTCCGCGGACGCACACGCTTTATGCTTGAAATGGGTCTGAAACGCTCAATGAAGCGTGCCGACCTCATTGTTACGGATTCGGAATTCTCAAAGGCTGAGATAATCAAGTATTTTCCTCAGCATGAACATAAAATAAGGGTAGTCCCCTGCGGTGTCGACCTTGAAAGATTTCACCCATGTGAGACTCCCGAGCGCATTCCCGAAGTAAAAAAATCACTGGAAATAGAGGGCGATTACTTCCTTTACCTCGGAACTATCGAGCCTCGAAAAAATCTGGAGAGACTTATTTCGGCATACGCCGCTTTCGCAAAAAAGGTTGGTGAAAATGCGCCTAAGCTGGTGCTTGCAGGCGGCAAGGGCTGGCTCAACGACGGCATCTACAGCCGCGTTGAAAAGCTTGGCATGACAAAAAATATCATATTTACAAAATACGTCCCCTCAGAGGATATGAACCCTTTGATGTGCGGTGCACTGGCATTCGTTTTTCCGTCTATTTATGAGGGATTTGGTATGCCGCCCCTTGAAGCTATGGCTTGCGGAGTACCTGTACTCGCTTCGGGAGAAGCATCTCTCCCCGAGGTAACAGGCGACTGCGCCGTTATCTGCGACGCTTACTCGGTAAAGAGCATAGCACAGGGACTTTACAGACTCTACAGCGATGAAAAACTCCGTGAAGAGCTCAGCCGAAAAGGTCTTGAAAGAGCAAAAGGCTTCACATGGGAGCGCTCGGCAGAAATGCTTCTGGAGGTTTACAGGGAGCTTGTGAAATGAGTAAAAAACTGCGTATTCTTGAAGTAAACAAGGCTTATTTTCCGCATATCGGCGGTATCGAGACACTTATCAGACAATATTCCGAGGAGCTTGGAAAGCTTGACGGAGTAAGCGTAAAGGCTCTCGTCTGCCGTGACGGCAGGGGCAAAGCCATAAAGGAAAAAATGAACGGCGTTGACCTGCTGAGGGCAGGAAGTCTGGGAACATATTTCTCATGCCCACTTTCGCTGTCGTTTTTCAGCTATTTCAGAAAGATGGCTAAAAAAGCCGATGTTGTACACATTCATGTGCCGTTTCCGCTTGCTGATGCGGCACTTATGCTGTCGGGATATAAGGGAAAAGTCGTTGTCTCATGGCACAGCGATATTGTCAAGCAGAAAAAGCTCATGCTTTTCTACAAGCCTTTCATGCGGTATCTGCTGAAAAGAGCCGATGTTATACTGACCGCTACCGAGGGTCATGTAAAGCACTCCCTTTATCTCAACGAATTCAGCCATAAATGCAGGGTTCTGCCCTACGGCATCACTCCCGAGGATTATCTCGCTGTACCGCGCAGAAGTATCCTCACGGAAAAAGCCACCGACAAAAACAGCGTAAAGGTGTTCTTTACGGGAAGACTTGTCTATTATAAGGGCGTAGATGTACTGCTGAAGGCTTTCACAAAGGTAAAAGGCTGTGAGCTTTTCATTGCAGGCACAGGTGAGCTTGGCGACAGTCTCAAAAGCTTCACAAAAGCACATAATATGGAATCAAAAGTCCATTTTCTGGGATTTCTCCCCGATGAGGAGCTTCGTCAGGCATACGCTGACTGTGATATCTTCGTACTGCCGTCAGTTGCTCCGAGCGAAGCTTTCGGCATAGTACAGCTCGAAGCTATGGTCTATGGCAAGCCTGTGATAAATACGGCTCTCAAATCTGGAGTACCATACGTCAGCATAGACGGTGAAACAGGCATTACCGTGCCGCCGTCATCGCCAAAGGCTCTTGCACAGGCTATAAGTACCCTTGCAGAAAACAGCGGACTTCGTGAAAAATACGGAAAAGCCGCCGCAGAGCGTGTAAAAAACGACTTCAATGAAAAGACCATTCTCGGAAAGCTTTACGATATTTTAAAATAACTTCACCATAAAGGAGGCAGACTATTGAAAGCATTGATAATAGGTGCGGCAGGCTTCGTGGGAGGCTATCTCATCAGAGAGCTTAAAGCCGCAGGCTGGGAGGTTCACGCAACTTGTCTGCCAAACGAAAATATAAATGAGGAATGTCCCGTTCATCATCTGGATATCCTCAAAAAAGAGGCTATCCCGCCGCTTCTTGATGATATAAAGCCTGATGTGGTATATCATCTTGCCGCACAAAGCTCTGTATCAGTTTCGTGGAAGCGTCCGCAGCTTACGGCTGAGGTAAATGTTGTCGGCTCAATAAATGTGCTGGAGTCAGTCCGTGATGCAGAAAAGAAGGACATAAGACTCATACTCATAGGCTCAGGCGAGGAATACGGCTATATACGCGAGGGCGCTTGTCCCCTTTCTGAGAGCGAGCCGCTTAATCCGGGCAATATCTACGCCGCTACAAAGGCTTGTCAGGATATGCTCGGAAAAATATACACACGCGCATACAAAATGGATATCGTCATGGTACGCGCTTTCAACCACTCAGGTCCTGAACAGAGCAATATCTTCGTTATCTCGGATTTCTGCCGACAGATAGCAGAGATAGAAAAAGGCATGAAAGAGCCTGTCATAAGCGTGGGAAATCTCTCTGCAAAGCGCGATTTCACAGATGTACGCGATGTCGTGAGAGCATACAGGCTTCTCGGCGAAAAGGGCGTAAGCGGAAGCGTATACAACGTGGGCAGAGGAAAAGCTGTTGAAATACAGTTCATTCTCGATACTGCACTTTCCTATGCAAAGCTCCCCATAGAGGTAAAGCAGGACCCCAAGCGCATGAGAGCTTCGGATATACCGCTCATAGAACCTGATGTATCCCATATTTTAAGTGATACAGGCTGGTCGGCTGAAATATCTATGGAGCAGACAATAAAGGATACTCTTGATTACTGGAGAAAAAATATATAATGCCATATACGGCTATCGGACAAGGAGTGAACAGAATGTCAGACATGAAGCTTACCAATGAGAAAATGCTGACCTTTTTGGGGCATGAAAAGATAGGCACTTTCAAGGCAGGCGAAAAACTTACGGAATTCGGCGAAAAACAGAATATCGCAAATGAGCTTCTCGCCGCAAATGTCAATGACCTCATAAAGAGAGTCTGCGCACTTGAAGACAAACAGATACAGAACGAAGATATAATGCGCAAGATCGCAAATGAGCTTGCTTCATTCAAGAAGGAGCTTGACCGCGTAAGACTCACGGAAAAGCTGAATTCAGGCGCTATCGAACGCCTTGACAGAGCCGTAAAACTGGCTGAGGGCGACGGAAAGTAAACTGCTGTTTTTTATATATTCTCATTCCCAATGATTATACTAAATTTTTCGTCAAACTCTTGACAATATAGAGGTTTTGTTATATTATATAATAGTGTGGACAAGATATGCCCCGCAGCTTGAAAAAGTCCGCAGGACGTATATCTTAACCTCATCAAGACTCAATCAACGGAGATTTGTGTAATTGCAGTCTCCGTTTTATTATTTGGCAATACAGCCATATTGAAAGAAGGTGTTATCGTGGCAGAAGAGTTAATGGAACAGCTGGATAATCACACCGCCTTTACGATACCTATTTTCGGCGGTATCCCCGTTCCCGATTCCTGTGTGGTGACTTGGATAATAATGGCGGCGCTTGTGCTGCTGTCGATAATATTCACAAGAAAACTGAAGAAAGTCCCTACAGGCTCACAGTGTGTACTTGAAGCTATCATGGACTTTCTCGACAATTTCTTCATCAATATACTCGGAGAAAAGGGCAGGAAATACGTCCAGATACTTGAGACTTTCATCATCTACATAGGTGTGTCCAATATCATAGGCGTATTCGGATTTGTACCGCCAACCAAAGACATAAATGTTACGGCAGGTCTGGCAGGCATGGCTATAATCCTTGTTCAGGCATCCTTCATCATCGAGAAAGGACCGCTGAAATGGGCAAAGAGCTTCCTCAACCCAATAAACCTGCTTGACCTTGTTACACGTCCGCTGTCGCTGTGTATGCGACTTTTCGGAAATGTTCTCGGCGCATTCGTAGTTATGGAGCTTATCAAGCACGTTGTCCCCGGCGGCGTACCTGTTATCGCCAGTGCTTACTTTGATTTATTTGACGGTCTGCTCCAGGCGTATGTATTCGCATTCCTCACATCGCTCTACATGGCAGAGGCTCTTGAGGAAGAGGAACATGAGGGCAAAAAAGTAAAAAAAGCGAAAAAAAAGCCACAACTTCTCGGAGGTAAATAAATATGGGAATAATCGCATTAGGCGAGGCGCAGGCGCAGGTATTGGTATAGGTCTTGCAACTGCTAAGGCTACTGAGTCTATCGCTCGTCAGCCTGAGGCTAAGGGCGATATAAGAACTGCTCTTCTTCTGGGTTGTGCCCTTGCAGAAGCTACCGCTATCTACGGTTTCGTTATCGCACTTCTCATCATCCTTTCCCTGGGCGGAAAGTAATTAATAACACAGGCGCAGGCGCAGGTATTGGTATAGGTCTTGCAACTGCTAAGGCTACTGAGTCTATCGCTCGTCAGCCTGAGGCTAAGGGCGATATAAGAACTGCTCTCCTGCTTGGCTGTGCTCTCGCAGAGGCTACCGCTATCTACGGCTTCGTTATCGCACTCCTTATAATCCTTTCTCTCGGCGGCAAATAAGCCGAAAAACAAAAACTACAAGGAGGGCATAAGATGCTTGATTTTTCATTCTGGAGCATTTTCTGGGCAGTTTTCAATGTTATCATACTGTTCATACTGCTCAGGATATTCCTTTTCAAACCTATAAATAAGATAAAAAGCGAGCGTACACGCACTATACAGGATAATCTGGACTCTGCTCAGAGAGCAAAGGAAGAAGCAGAAGAGCTTCGTCAGCAGTATGAAGGCTCTATCAGCGAGGCTAAGGAAAAGGCTAACCAGATAATCATGAAGGCACATGAGGACGCTGAGTCAGAGCGCTCTGCTATCATAAAGAAGTCGCAGGAAGAGGCTGACAAGATCGTTGCCGACGCTGACAAGGCTATCGAAAACGAGAGAAAGCGCGTTCTCCGTCAGGCACAGTCTCAGATCGCCGATCTCGCTATCGAAGCGGCTTCAAAGATCATCGGAGAAAATGTTGACGACGAAAAGAACCGCCGTCTTGTTGATCAGTTCCTTTCCGAAGAGGAGGGTAAAGAATGAAAGACACAGACAGAGAGTTCTTGAAGGAGCTTGTCCGTCTTGATGTTTCTCAGACTGACTGCTCTGCGGCAAGAAAAGTCCTTGAGACCTGCCCCGACGTTGCGGATACACTGGCTAATCCCCTTGTTACCTACGACGAAAAGCGCGGCATAATCAATAAGCTTTTCCCCGAATCTTTACATAAATTCATGCTCAGCACCGTTCACGGCGGAGCTGTTGAACGTATAGGCGAGATATTTGATGAATACGATGAGATACTCCTCGATAAACAGGGCAGTATCAAGGCTGTAGTCCGCTATGTCACTCCTCTTACAGAGGCTCAGCAGGCAGACCTCCGCAAGTTCATCATGGACAAATTCGTAAAGGAAGACGTTGACATCGAGTATAAGCATGACCCTGATATCATAGGCGGCTTTATCCTCAATGCAGGCGACCTTGAATACGATAAGAGCTACCGCACAAGCCTGAGACTTATGAAGGATACCCTTCAGACAAAGGCTACAGAATATGTGGAAAACAGTGCAGGCGTAAATACAGGCTCTAAGAGCGATATCATATCCGTCCTCAAAACTGAGGTGCGCGATTTCGACGTAAAATCAGGAGCTACCGAAACAGGCTTCATTACCCGTCTCGGTGACGGCATCGCAAGAGTTTACGGCATGAATTCCGTAATGTACGGCGAGCTTGTCGAATTTGAGACAGGTGTAAGAGGTATCGTTCAGAACCTTGAAGAAAAATCCGTCGGAGTCGTTCTTCTCGGCGATGACCACGGTCTTACAGAGGGTTCTTCCGTTATAAGAACAGGCAAAAGAGCAGGTATAGGTGTAAGTGACGAGCTTCTCGGCAGAGTCGTTGACGCTCTCGGCGCACCTATCGACGGTCTCGGACAGATAAAGGCTGATGACTACTTCCCTATCGAGCGCGAAGCTCCGGGCGTTATCGAGCGTAAGCCTGTAAGCGTGCCTCTTCAGACAGGTATCCTCGCTATCGACTCAATGTTCCCTATCGGCCGCGGACAGCGTGAACTTATCATCGGTGACCGCCAGACAGGCAAGACCTCTATCGCTGTTGATACTATCATCAACCAGAAGGGTCAGGACGTTATCTGTATCTATGTTGCCATAGGTCAGAAGTCCTCAACCGTTGCACAGATAGTAAATACACTCAAAAAATACGGCGCTATGGATTATTCCGTTGTTGTTGCGGCTTCTGCCAGCGACCCTGCGCCTTTCCAGTATATATCACCATATTCGGGTACTGCTATTGCAGAATACTTCATGTCAAAGGGCAAGGACGTTCTCATCGTATACGATGACCTTTCAAAACACGCCGTTGCCTACAGAGCCATGTCACTTCTGCTCCACCGTCCGCCGGGACGTGAAGCTTATCCGGGTGACGTTTTCTACCTGCATTCAAGACTTCTCGAGCGTTCGAGCCGACTCGATGACGAGCACGGCGGCGGCTCACTGACCGCTCTCCCGATAATCGAGACTCTTGCAGGCGATATCTCGGCTTATATCCCGACAAATGTTATCTCTATCACAGACGGACAGATATTCCTCGAAAGCGAGCTTTTCAACTCAGGTCTCCGTCCTGCCGTAAACTACGGACTTTCCGTATCCCGTGTCGGCGGTGCGGCTCAGACTAAGGCTATGAAAAAGGCTTCGGGAAATCTCCGTATCGACCTTGCACAGTTCAAGGAAATGGAGATATTCACACAGTTCTCGTCAGAGCTTGACCAGTCCACAACCGACCTTCTCAACCACGGTCATATGCTGACAGAGCTTCTCAAACAGCCTCTTTACAATCCGCTCCCACACTATGAGCAGGTAATACTCCTCTATGCGGCACAGCACGGATTTTTCAAGGATATCCCTTTAAAAGAGCTGAGAGAGCACCGTACAGACCTTATGAACTATATCAGAAGCTACGGACAGGATATCATCTCTGAGATCGAAGAGAAAAAGGTCCTCACAGACGACCTTGCAGAGCGTATCGAAAAAATACTCACAGCTTTTGAAGAATAAGGCGGTGGATCACTATGCCTAATATGAGAGAGATCCGCGAAAGGATCGCCAGTATACAGCAGATCTTGAAGATCACCAATGCTATGTACCTCATGTCGTCATCAAAGCTGAAAAAGGCAAGAAAGTCGCTTGAGGCTACAGAGCCGTACTTCTATAAGCTCCAGTCAACTATCGACAGCGTTCTGGAGCACACTCCGCACACCCGTCAGCTTTATTTCGACAGACGTCAGGATATCCCTGAAGATAAGCGTAAAAAGGGATATATCGTCATTACAGCCGATAAGGGACTCTGCGGAAGCTATAACCACAACATTCTGAAATATACCGAACAGAAGCTTGAAGAAGCCGCTGATATCGACAACTGTTACCTCTTTGTTATGGGACAGGTAGGAAGAATGTACTTCCAGCGCCGTATCAATAACGCGAAAAAAGCCTATGTTGACGGAGAATTTCTTTATACTACGCAAAACCCTACACTCTACAGAGCAAGAGAGATCGCAGAGCTTGTGCTGGATAAGTTTGAAAAGCGTGAGCTTGACGAGGTATACCTCATATATACCGATATGGTCTCTTCAAATGTACAGGAACCGCGTACACTGCGTCTGCTCCCCTTTGAGCGAAAGCATTTTGGAAAAGCCGCTGACGGAACTATGAAAAAGCTCCCGAAGGCTTCCTTTATGCCGTCACCTGAGGAGGTAATGAACTACCTTATCCCTCAGTACGCAAAGGGTATCATCTACGGCGCTATGGTCGAAGCATTCTGCTGTGAACAGCAGTCGCGAATGACCGCTATGGACGCGGCTACAACAAGTGCAAAGGACATGATAAAGGACCTTTCACTGCTCTACAACCGCGCAAGACAAGCGGCTATCACTCAGGAGATAACCGAGGTCTGCGGCGGAGCGCAGTCCATTAGTGAATAATATGTAGGGGAGCCCGCCCTCGGGCTCCCGTTGTACGGTACAATGTTATATATGTTTCGGGAGGGCGAGGGCGCCCTCCCCTACCAAAATGTTATACCCCAAATTCTCTTAAACAAAGGAGAAAGCAATGGAAAAAGGCAGAATAACACAGGTCATCGGACCTGTTATAGATGTTGAATTCGGCGCAGGAAAGCTCCCGATGATAAGGGACGCTCTCACAGTCGAAGTCGACGGAAAAACGCGTGTTATGGAAGTAGCTCAGCATATGGGCAACCACATAGTCCGCTGTATCATGCTGGCGTCCAGTGAAGGACTCAGCAAAAATATGGAGGTAACTCCCACAGGCTCTTGTATCAAAGTCCCTGTCGGCGAGAATACCCTCGGAAGAATGTTCAATGTACTCGGTGAGCCTATCGACAAGAAAGGCGATGTCGAGACAGAGGAAAAATGGGAAATACACCGCAAAGCTCCTACTTTTCAGGATCAGAGCCCTGTTGTAGAGGTTCTTGAAACAGGTATCAAGGTCATAGACCTTATCGCTCCTTACGCTAAGGGCGGTAAGATAGGTCTTTTCGGAGGCGCAGGCGTTGGTAAGACTGTCCTTATTCAGGAGCTTATCAGAAATATCGCTACCGAGCACGGCGGATATTCTATATTTACAGGTGTCGGAGAGCGTTCCCGTGAGGGCAACGACCTCTGGAACGAAATGCAGGAATCAGGAGTTATCTCAAAGACAGCCCTCGTTTTCGGTCAGATGAACGAGCCTCCGGGATCACGTATGCGTGTTGCTCAGACAGGTCTTACTATGGCTGAGTATTTCCGTGACCGCGAGCACAAGGACGTTCTTCTCTTTATCGACAATATCTTCCGTTACGTACAGGCAGGCTCAGAGGTATCCGCTCTTCTCGGACGTATGCCATCTGCCGTTGGTTATCAGCCAACACTTGCCACTGAGGTCGGAGAGCTTCAGGAGCGTATCACCTCTACGAAAAACGGTTCTATCACATCGGTACAGGCTGTTTACGTCCCTGCGGACGACCTTACAGACCCTGCACCTGCTATCACTTTCGCTCATCTCGATGCAACAACAGTTCTTTCCAGAAAGATAGTTGAACAGGGTATCTACCCTGCTGTTGACCCTCTTGAGTCAAATTCACGTATTCTCGAACCCGAAATAGTCGGCGAAGAGCACTACACCGTCGCAAGACGCACACAGGAGCTTCTCCAGAAATACAAGGAATTACAGGACATCATCGCTATCCTCGGTATGGAAGAGCTTGACGAGGACGACAAGCTTGCCGTATACCGCGCAAGAAAGATTCAGAAGTTCCTCTCACAGCCGTTCAACGTTGCTGAGAACTTCACAGGTCTCAAGGGCAAGTATGTACCGCTCAAGGACACTATCGAAGGCTTTAAGGCTATTATCGACGGCGATATGGATAAATACCCCGAAGCCGCATTCCTTATGGCAGGAACTATCGACGATGTTATCATGAAGGCTCGTCAGATGGACGAGGAATAAAGGAGGCGGCTGTATATGGCTAAGACCTTTCACCTTGAGATAATCGCTACTGACCGTATATTTTTCAGCGGAGAGGTCGAGCATCTCGTTATCACCGCCATTGACGGTCTTATCGGTATCATGGCAGGACATGAGCCGCTGGTCACATCGCTCCCTACAGGCGAGCTGAAGTACATGGTAAACGGCGAATGGAAGTATGCCGCAATATCCGAGGGATTTATACAGGTAATGCCTGATTCATCAATAATTCTTGCGGATACCTGTGAGCTTCCCGAGGAAATAGACATAAAGCGTGCCGAAGAGGCTAAGGAGCGAGCTGAAGAGCTTCTCAGACAGAAGCAGAGCATAAAGGAATACTATGAAACTCAGGCTGCTCTCAACCGCGCCATCAACCGTCTGAAAATATCTCAGAAACACTTCAAATAGGCAGCGTGCCGCTGCTCCCTTGCTCCGCGCAGAAAATTTTTTCGATATCGCTGTTTTTCTCCGCGAGGGTGAATAACCAAAGGGGCACATTTCATCGTGTGACAGCGTGACTAAAACTAAAATACATGGGCGGATAATATCCGCCCTTCTTTCGTTCATATGCACCTGCGGACAGCTCAGTGCGCATTGTGCGCCATACAGGCTGTCGGCTTTCAAATGGCAGCTTTGTCTATATTCCATATTTTTCACACATCTAATTGTGCATATTCTTGAAAAGGGAATATTTTTAAGTTATATACTTGACTTTTGTGCAAAAATATAGTACAATAATTGTAATTGTCAATGAGACAGAAATAAAGAACTCACGCCTTTTATCCATGAATGGACAGGCGCAAAAAAGAGTTCGAAAATAGGAGGCATGACTGTGAAAAAGACAGGCAAATCAACTTTCTTCATTGTCGTTGCTTTTATCGCTTTGTTCGCTGTTACAGCCGTATTTGGCATTGACAAATTATACGGCGATAACAGAACTACCTATGTCAAGGGCGTTGACGATATCCGTCTTGGTATTGATATCAAGGGCGGTGTTGACGTTACTTTCGGTCCTGCTGGCGACTATGATGCTGACCTTAATCAGCTCGATGCTGCTACTGCGATCATCAAGACAAGACTTTCGTCACTCGGTATCACCGATAACGAGGTCTACAGCGATGAAAAGAGCGACAGAATTATCGTACGTTTCCCATGGCAGGTCGGCGAGACGGACTTTGACCCTGAATCGGCTGTTAAGGAGCTTGGCGAAATGGCTGAGCTTACATTCCGTAAGGGTACAGACACAACTACAGACGAAAACGGCAACGAGATCCCTACAGGCGAGATCGTTCTCGTAGGCGACGATGTCACAAAGGCTGAGAGAATGCTCCAGAACAGCGAAGACAACAAGAGCTATGAGTATGTTGTTGCTCTCGAGCTCAGCAAAGAAGGTACAAAGAAATTTGCTGATGCTACCGGTGAGCTTGCAGGTTCTGATACTCCGATCTCTATCTGGATGGATAATACAATGATCTCTGCTCCTTCTGTAAAAAATGCTATCACAGACGGACAAGCTATTATCTCAGGAAGCTTTGATGTTGACTCTTCAAAGAAGCTTGCAGACCAGATCAATTCAGGTGCTCTTCCATTCAAAATGGAAACAAAGAGCTTCAGAACTATTTCCCCTACAATGGGTGAGGGTTCACTTGACGCTATCCTTCTTGCAGCTCTTATCGCTTTCATCGGTATCGCTGTATACATGATATTCCTTTACAGACTCCCCGGCTTTGTGGCTGTTATCGCACTTTGCGGACAGGTTGCCGGTTCTATTGCAGCTATCACAGGCTGGTTCGGATTTATGAACGGCTCTACTCTTACTATCCCCGGTATCGCAGGTATCATACTTGCAGTTGGTATGGGTGTTGACGCTAACATCATCACAGGTGAGCGTATCAAGGAAGAGCTGAGAACAGGAAAATCTCTCGACGCTGCTATCAAGATAGCTTATAAGAGAGCATTCTCCGCTATCCTCGACGGTAACATCACAAACGTTATCATCGCGGTTATCCTCATGGGAGCTTTCGGTGTTCCTGACAGCTTTTTCTCAAAGATCCTCAACAAGACTATCTTCTTTGCATTCGGCGCTACAGCTGAGGGCGTTGTTTACTCATTCGGATTTACACTCCTCGCAGGTGTTATCTGCAACTTCATATTCGGTGTATTCGCATCAAGACTTATGGTAACTTCACTCTCCAAGTTCAAGTGCTTCAGAAACAGAAAGCTTTACGGAGGTGACGAGAAATGAGCAAGAAGAATACTCAGAAAGAAACCGTAACTACTCCCGCAAAGGTATACAATTTCTGTTCCAAGAAAAAGCTTATCCTCGGCGTTGTTATCGCTGTTGTGCTCGTTTTCATCGCAGGCGCTATCATAAGAGGCATCCACCTTGCCATTGAATTCAAGGGCGGTACACTTATCACCTACACATATCAGGGTGATATCGATACTAACGAGGTCGGCAATACAGTTAAGGACATCGTTGGTTCATCTGTTGTTGTAAGAACAGGTGAAAGCCTTGACTCAGGCGGAAAACAGGTAACTATCTCATTTACCTCGGATCAGGGTCTTACAGCTGACAGACAGACAGAGCTTACAAATGCTCTCAGAGAAAAGTTTACAAGCAACGACCTTGAGATATATGATTCAAATGACGTAAGCCCTACATCAGGACGTGAGTTCCTGCTCAAGTGCTTTATCGCAGTTCTCTTTGCTGCACTCGTCGTAATCATATACATCGCTATCCGTTTCAGAAACATCGGCGGTTGGTCAGCAGGTGTATGCTCTATATTTGCTCTCTGCCTCGATATACTGGTAGCTTTCACAACTACAGTAGTATGCGGATTTAACATTGATTCAAATATCGTTGCCGTTATCCTTACGATACTCGGTTATTCGATAAACAATACTATCGTTATCTACGACAGAATAAGAGAAAACCGCAAGCTTATGTCTAAAGCTTCACTCAACGAGCTTATCAACGTAAGCTGTACACAGTCTCTTACACGTTCTATAAGAACATCTATCACAACTATCGGTACAATGGTAGTTATCACAATAGTTGTTCTTGTAACAGGCTATGATTCGCTTCTCAGCTTCTCTGTACCGCTTATGATGGGTCTTATCTCAGGTACATTCTCATCACTCTTTGTTGCTCCTGTAACATGGTCATGGTGGAAGAACAAGCAGGCTAAGAAAGCTAAGAGCAGCAAGTAATCGAAATTCAAAGGGTCGTCCTTCGGGGCGGCTCTTTTTTTGATAAAAAAACGGCAGATATTTCTCCGCGTCTGTTGATATTTATGTAATAATATGCTATAAGCGCAGTGCCTGCGCACCCTTTTTTCGCGGCAAAGTAAAAAAAACGGCGAATATTTCTCCGTGTCTGTTGATATTTATGTAATAATATGCTATAATTATATGTGAAAATGTACGGAAGGAGTGTCAGCGTGGCAAAATTAAAATTCACCGAACACGGCGGCGAGGTCTGCATCACTGCAGATCACGGTAATGCCGACAAGATGATGGACTATGATAATGGTCAGCCGTTTACGAAGCATACGACGAATCCTGTACCTTTCATCGTCGTCTCTGACCGTGTGAAGGAAGTCAAGGATGGGGCACTTTGCGACATCGCGCCAACGCTGTTGACACTTGCTGGCATTGATGTACCTAAGGACATGACTGGCAAGAACATGGCAGTGCTGAAATGATTCGTTGTTAACAGCATATGGGAGGAGTATAGCTCCTTCCTCCGTGCGTATAGCTTTGA
>SFFP01000325.1 GCA_004556875.1 Ruminococcus flavefaciens | reverse complement strand
AAGGAGCTTATCTGCATATTCAGCGTCATAAGCCTTCCAAAGTCTTGCTCCCTGTGCCGCACAGGCTGCGTAATTCAGAGTTGCTGCAAATGTAGGCGGCTTGATGACACGTATATCCTTATAATTGCCATTATCAGGTCTGTCGGTTAGACTGCGCCATATGTGATCGTTTATGCAGTGATAATACATACCCGAATATTTGCCCCATGTTTTCTCATCGGGCTGCACCTTCATGCGGGACATAAAATCAAGCTCATATCTGCATTCGTCAAGGATATCGGGGTATTTATTGCCCGATTCGGGAATAACAACAGTGCCCGAACCGTCTGCGAATTTCTTGCCCTTACCGCTTTCTGCCGCGCGCTCGTACATATTCTGAAGCGTCCATACGGAAATACCGCCATCTGTCATATTCTTGCTGTGGTCGCCGGATCTATACCAGCCTCCCGATGCGTCGAGCTTTGAAGAAGCATAGTAATTGGTCGCTTCATCATCTGCCAGATATTCACCTTTCCATTGAGTCTGAACATAACCCGTATCTGTCTTATGAAAGCCTGCGTGTGCGAGTTTATCTTTTTCGCCCGATGTGATATATTCTGACTCTATATCTGCACCCGAACGGTTCTGATAGAAATAATTGAGCGCATTGGTCAGCATATTATGTTCGCTGTCACTGTAAATATCAGTACCTATTCTGAACGGGAACGATCTCCAGTTCTCGCCTTTGATACGGATATAGTATTCGCCGACCTCATCAAATGCCGTAAAGTCTATCTTGCATACATTATCGCCCGAATCTTTGTCTTTCTTCGGCTCGCTTGTTTTGCCCGTATAAACAACTTCATCATCTGAAACTCTTACTATCTCATAGTCATAGCTGTCGGTCAGCTCTATCGACTCTGCACCGTAGATGAAATCTCCTTTATTATTGCCAAGTGTAGCTGTTTTTTCAAGACCTTTGTAATATCCAAGCTGATTAACAGATATAAAGTTATTCTCAAGTCCGCTGAAACCGCGGTTCGTATAGCCGAAGCTGGATACAGGGGGCACATATTCCTTATCTGTCAGGTCCTCAATGGACATATCATCGAACCAGATCTCGTCGCCGCTCTTAGCATTTCCACTATACTTGGTGCCCATTGCATACTGGAAGGCCCATTGAGCTGATTCGATATCATTCAAAGGCTTGAATATTCCTTCATAGGTCTGCCATTCGGTCATAAGTCTTACAGCACAAAAAGGCCATTGACCTCCCATATCAGGTCCCATGTGCATATCGTTTGTCGAACCGTCAAGCACAAAGTATTCCTCGCTGTCGCTGAGATTGCCGATAAATGAATACAGCTCCATCCCCTCACGATTCGCCTTTGACTTAAAGCTTACTTTGTACTCGTGACCTGCCTTGAAGCTGAGATTTTTGTGTTTGAACTGAAGATCCCATCTTTCCCATTCCGCGCCATTAGGCACCAATATACTGAGCTTGACAGCACCGTCCGTAAGCTCGAATGTCTGCTTCGCAGGGGCTGTTTCCACAGCATGCCACGGTATCATCTTGTGCTCAAAGGTGGTCTCACCCAAGAGCTCATAGGCAGAAGTCCTGACAGGCTCTGCGATACTGACAGCCGTCGGCACAAGCATTGCCGCTGACAGTATCCCTGCGGTGAACTTTTTACAATGTTTCTTCATTTGATTCCCTCCCATTATATCTTTTAAAACAGTACAGCATATACAGTATTATTTTTTGCTGTGATTATTAGTTCCTTATTCATTCGAATTCTTATTAATTACAGATTATCACAAATATTCTCCTGTGTCAATAACTCCGGGAGAATAAATCTGTTTTTTCATAATACTTTCAAAACAAACATATTCTTCTTATACTTCCAAAGTATGCTGAGACACTATGCTATGACATAAGCAGCTTACAAAACAGATATGTCAAAACCAAAGGTACCACATGGGGCGCTTATGAATTCCATAAAGCAGGGAAGCTTGCTGCTGGCGTTGCTTATATCTTTATAGATAAGTGATCCCCCTCATTAAAACTTGATGAGGGGGATAATTTAGTCTATACTGAGCATTTGATCTTCTATAATTTTTAATGCAGCTTCATATTCGGGGAACTTCTCGCTTATCTGCTTAAAAAACTTATGACAGAAGCCGAGATGAGTTCTTAAA
>SFFP01000026.1 GCA_004556875.1 Ruminococcus flavefaciens | reverse complement strand
AGCTCTGCAACGTTAGAAGATACTGTTGCTGTTGGGAATGCATCAGCTGTACCTGTGATTGCATCGAGCTTAAGACCATCTGAGAGCTTGAAGAGAACATCAAGTGCAGAGATGTCGTTTGAACCAGCGTTGATGTTTACGTCAACGTCGATCTTATCGCCAGCCTTAGCTGTGATTGATGCCTTCTGGCTGTTGTACTCAACAAAGTCGAATGTAACGTCTGCCTTAGAAGTAGACTGACCCTGTGTTGTTGTTGTGACAACAGGAGCAGCTGTTGTTGTTGTTTCAACAGGCTTAGCTGTAGTTGTTGTCTCTGGAGTCTGACCAGGCTCAACAACGTTGATTGTGAATTCCTCAAGCTTGAGAGGAAGGTCTGTGCCGCCCTTGATTGTGTATCTTGAGCCAGCGCCCTCAACCATTGGTGATGGGTTGTTGTTTACGCCTGTTGAGTCTGTGTTGTAGTCACAGAACTTAACTGTGTATGTGCCAGCCTTGATGCTCTGTGGGATAACTGTATCAAATACATAGAAAGGATATGCATCTGATGAATCGCCAGCCCACTTGTAATCAACACCGTTGTTCATCCATGAGCAGCCGAGGAAGTAGTTGTCTGTACCAGCAGCAGCCTGTGAAGGATCGCAGCCGAATACATACTTACCGCCAGCCTTGTAGCCTTCTCTCTTGGAGTTGCAGTAACCAGCAAATGAGATATAACGGTTTGTTGTAAACTCTGTGCCATTGATTGTATATGTTGATGCTTCGTCAGCATATACATCAGCAGGATCATAATACTTGAAAGAGATATCCTTTGAATCTGTTGTCAGAGCAACGAGAAGTGAATCTGTTGAATTAACTGTTGCCTCTGAGTAATATAAAGCTGTTGGGATAACATATCCGCCAGCAGGGATATCTTCCTTATTTATTGTAATTGATGACTTAGCTGATGCAGCTGAAGGGTTCTTTGAATCATATGTTTTAACAGAAAATCCCTTGGTAGCATCAGCAGCACTTACAGCTACTGGAGCTGCTGCAGCTACCATTGTTGCAGCCATAACTAAAGATGTGGCTGCAGAAAGCAACTGTTTCATTTGTAATAATTCCTTTCTTTAGGTTTTTAAGCCTATTAATAAAACATAAATTGGGTTTGTATTCCTTTGTAAGGGGGACAAATCAGATAATCTCGGATCAAAGTTCAGAAATGCTCTTGAGGAGCCACTTCTGGATCTTGCTAGCGTCACCGACAGTAACGCCCTTTGAGCTGTCGTCTACATCTGCATTTGCATTGCCTATATCTGATAACTTATACTTATCAGGGTTTGCAAGACTCTGCATAATGAGTACGATGTCTGACATATCAACCTGATTATCACAGTTTGCATCTCCGCGAAGTTTTGCACTTACAACATTATTAGTTGTTGTAGTTGTAGTAACTTCCTTGCCGACCTTGACACTTCCGTTGCTTACAGCAACGTCAAGCTTTACAGGCTTGCCGTCCTTCTCATATCCGCAGCCGATTGTAGCATTGGACTTCTTCGAACCGTAATATGTCTCACGTTCGATAGGAACAACCTTAAGGTCGTATGTTGCTTCCTTAGCACCGCTTAATACAGTACCATTGATAGTACAATATACGCCATTGCCCTTGAGCCAGTATGAAGCATCATCAGTAGCAGTTGACCAGGTCAAGCTTACATTGCCCTCTTTGCTGTTGATGTAACTTTCAAAGCATGGTAAGAGTGAAGCTGAGAGATCAGCCTTGTCTACACCAGAATTGATAAGTGCTCCAGCATCAACGGAATCAATTTTGAGAGCACTGCTATCATAAGTAATAGCAAAGTCGAGTGCCTGGATGCCGGAAGATGGGATATCAGCTAATGATACGTCCACTGAGAACTTTTCACCTACCTCTGCAGTTGCTTTGCCAACGGATATCTGCACTGTTTCGCCAGCAGCAACAACAGGTGCAAGTGAGCAGACTGAAAGTGAAAGCATCGTAGCAGCGATAGCTCCGACGACTACCTTTTTTGTCTTCATTATTTTTTCCTCCTTCTTCAGAAAATGTTATATAACAAAGGAACGGGGTGCCCCTTTAATTATATCTTGTCTTAATGCAGCGGATCTTTCCGCCATTTGCAAAACCATATCACCGATATACGAATGAAAACTGAATGCAAAAACGGCCGGCAATGAACTGCTGCTCAGTCATACAGATCAGGCTCAAGCTGTCTGAGCTGCGGTTTACGGCGGAAATCCAAGCTAACCGACGTTTGTACACGCCGCCCTGAAGCTCCACTCTGCCGTCAGCCTGTGACTGAAAACTTTTGCTCTGTAAGCAGTGGTTTTGTCATAAGACGCATCACACTACCGTGATGAGATACTTAATCCCAAAATCTATATTTATTCATGATTTCATTATATATCAGGTCTAAAAAAAAGTAAATAGGTTCATACCGTTTTTGGTATTTTACCTAAACAGTAAAACTGATTTTTGCACGCTTTGCACAATGATATTTTTCTCCAAAAAACCATGTTAAACAGGGTTTCTGAACAAAAAATGAATTTATCAAATCATTTGTCGAGTTTGCGAAATTCAGCAGGAATTTGTTCATCAATTATGCGGTTGATAACGTCCCAGCCAAACTCTGTATACGTGCCCTGAGGTATCGCATACGGAAGACCGTGTCTGTTCGCAAGCTCCTCATTGTACTTGCTGTAAGGATAGACCTTCATGTTTGAAAAATCTTCTTCATAGTGGATAATAGTCGGTATACATCCGACGTTTTCAAGCGAGACCTCATTTGTCTCACCGTCAACAACTATATCAAAATCAGGAAGCTCTCCGACAACATTGAAGTTATCGGTCTGAGCACAGATGAAGTTGCCCATACTGTAGTAAACAAAGCCCCTTGTGCCGTCGTCACGAGTTATCCATTCCATAGTCTCTGCGGTATGAGTATGACAGCCAAGTATCACATCAGCCCCCCAGCCGACCATTTTGTTTGCCAGTTCTATTCTGTCCTCGGTAACGACTGTTGTATCGTCTTCGCCCCAGTGAGCTGAAACGATAACAACGTCCGCAAGTTCCTTTGCCTCTTTTATCTGACGCTCTATAACGTCCTCCTCTTTGTTCATTACGACTCTGAGCGGAACATCATCGAGCAGGCTCTCAAATCCGTTTATGTGATGCGCATAAGCAAGAAATGCTATCTTTACGCCGTTTACCTCACGGACTCTTATATTGTTTGCATCCTCCTCGTTAAGGTAAGCGCCGAGAACTGTCAGGTTATTTTCCTTAGCCTTCTTATTCCAGAAGTTTATCGACTCTTCAAGTCCGTCAGTTCCCATATCGAGAAGGTGATTGTTTGCCATCGTAATAACATCAAAGCCCATATCGATCACAGCATCTGCGACCTGCGGCGGAGAGTTGAACAGAAGAAGTCCGCCCTCTGCGCCTCTGACATCGTGGCTTTCTGATATAACAGTTTCCTGATTGATTATTGCAAGGTCAGCGCCCTCGATAAGATACTTTACCTCAGAATACATCGGCTTGAAGTCATAACCATTGCCTCCCGCAAGAGCCTCTGCATTTTTGAATACAGAATAGTGTATCAGGTTATCTCCTGCCGCGATTACATGAACCACCTTATCAGGCGGAACGGTAGTCGGTTCTTCAGTGGTTTCCTCGGGAACATCTGTAACGTTTTCCTCTGTTGCGATCTCCGATACAGGATCAGATTTTCCTACAACGTGATCTCCTGCACAGCTTGCACTGCACATAGCAAGTGCTGCGAAAACAGCAAGTGCACCAAAGGCACGTCCTTTTCTAAGTTTCATATAGTACTCCTTTACAAAGCAGCACAGAAAAAACACCTCTTGCTACTTTCAAACATATTATATCACATTATTTTCCATTTGGCAATTACAAATTGTATCAAACTTAAATGAATTTACTATGTGTTTTATATGCCGCAAGCTTAAATTTCAGCTCCAAACGTCGTAATTTCGGTATTTTTTTGCCATTGGACTTTATTACAGCCAAAACTTTGTTTATTCATACAAAGTTTTATCAAAATATTTGTGCAACATCACAATAAATCTTCTTTTTGTCCACTAAGTATACATTATAATTACAATCAGTTAATTTCACGTGATCTCTGCAATTCGATAAATTCCACGGCAAGTGCCTCAGCCTCCTCATAGGCTGAAAGCTGATAACAGCGTCCGCGGAATTTTGCAGAACCATAATATCCATTCATATACCATGCCGCGTGTTTGCGGGCTTCGTGCATGGCAAGCTCTTCACACTTTTCGCTCAGTTCAAGTATGAGCCTTATGTGTTCAAGCATCACCTGCATTTTTTCTTCGAGTGTTGGATGCGTGTAAGCCTTTCCTTTCATACCTGCTTCTATTTCGCTGAAAATAAAAGGATTGCCATAGCTGCCCCGTCCTATCATGACCAAATCGCAGCCTGTCTGCTCATACATCTCCCTGCACGATGAGAGGTCAGTAATATCACCGTTGCCTATAACGGGTATCCTCACCGCCTCCTTGACAGTTTTTATAACGCTGTTGTCCGACTTTCCGCTGTAAAACATATCTCTTGTACGTCCATGCACAGCTATTGCCGCCACGCCGACAGCTTCAAGCGCCCTCGCCATATCAGGCGCATTCCTGCTGTCCTCATTCCAGCCGCTGCGTATCTTTACTGTAACGGGAGTATCTCCTGCTGCCTTTACCGCAGCCTCTGCCACAGCTGCCGCAAGCTTTACATCTTTCATAAGTGCAGAGCCTGCGCCTGTGCCGACTACCTTAGGCACGGGACACCCCATATTTATGTCGATTATGTCGGGACGATAATCGAGGACTATTTTCACAGCTTCAGCCATGAACTCAGGCTCGCTGCCAAAAAGCTGCACCGCCATAGGGCGCTCTTCGTCCGTAACTGTGCACAACTCAGCTGTTTTGCGGTCACTGTAGCAGATGCCCTTTGCAGACACCATTTCACTGACCACATATGCCGCTCCGAATTTCTTGCACATAAGCCTGTATGCTCGGTCTGCAACCCCTGCCATAGGTGCAAGCGCCGCAGTACGTGCTATCTCAACATTGCCTATCTTTATGGTATCACTCATGCGCACTCTCCGAAGACGCCTTATTCTTGTCCTTGAAAACAAAGACTTTGCTCAATATATAATTTGCAATAAAAATCAGTACCTGACTAAGGAATGTGATTATAGTCTTGCTCATGCCAAGCCAATCACAGCATACAAGGAATATGACCTCTTCCATCGCAAGTGTGGCAAGTCTCGCACCGTAAAATGAAGCAAATACTGTCCAGAATTCTTTTGATGTCTTAGTCTCATTTTTGAAAACATACTTCTTGTTGGTAAAGAACGCAAAAGTCACCGCACATATCCATGAGAACACAACGCCTGCTGTACTTTCCCACTTTGGCTCTCCGGGAATAAGGTAAAAAAGCAGAAGCTTTGTAACTATGGATACTACTGTAGTAAGTCCTCCGAAAACAAGATAAAGCCATTTCTCTTCATATTTGTAATATATTTTCTGGAGCGGCTTCGGAAGTATCGAAACACACCACTTTATGAATTTCTCCATTTCATCTGTCCTTTCAAAAATCAGTTGCTTTTATATAATAGCAGTTTACGGACGGAAATGCAAGTCATTTCATGTGATTTTTTGCGTAATACTGATTTTTTCGTGCAAAATGTATCACCTCCTCCACATTATACAAACGAACTGTATCCTCAAAACGTGACATATAAAAAATAAATCTCCCCTTTCGGGGAAAATATTATTTTTCGTGTACAAGCTTTCCTGTCATGTGTTCGATATTAAGCGCTATCATCTGCACGCGGCTGAATGCGTGTTTTATCTCTTCCTCTACCTCATTGGCTTCGGGATAATATTTCAGTCCGAGCTTGCGGACTGCGTCCATAGCTCTTTCCGTATCTGTCACAAGCTCAGCCTTTCCGAAAACGACCACGCTTGTAACATACCACGACCAGTCCTCTTTCTGATAGCCCTTGTTCCATGTGGTGAAGCATACCTTATCACAGGACTTTATGGCATCTATCTTGTGACCCTCTTTAGCACAGTGGAAATATATCTTTCCGTCGTCCTCATTATAGATGAAGTCCATAGGTATGCCGTATGGGTAGCCGTCATCGCCAATGACTGAAAGGACTCCCCTCTTTTCGGCGCGGAGTATCTCAAAGCACTCGCTTTCCGTGACCGCCTGCTTGTATCTTCTCATGTCTCTGAACATAGCTCTTTCTCCTTTGAAGTAATTATTCCTGTCCCGATTTATCAAGATTATCTATAGAATATTTCAGACACTGTATAACCAACTGATTGAGCGAATGATTATTTTCAATTAAATCAAAAGCTCCCCATATGGGGAGCTTTAATTTTATCAATTACTTGTTGAGGTTAGCCTCGATCATGTCGAGCTCATCGTAAAGTGCCTGTGGGATGTTGCCGCCCTTAGCCTTGATGTCCTCGTCATAATATCTTCTCATCTCAGCGATCTCCTTCTTCCACTCTTCCTTATCAACTGTAAGGAGCTTCTGGAGAGCAGATGCAGGAACTTCGTCCTCGATGCCCTTGAGGTTGATATCCTCAGCCTTTGGAAGGAATCCGATAGGTGTCTCAACAGCGTCAACTTCGCCCTCAACTCTCTTGATGATCCAGTCGAGAACTCTCATGTTGTCGCCGAAACCTGGCCAGAGGAAGTTACCCTCTTCGTCAGTTCTGAACCAGTTAACGTTGAAGATCTTAGGAGCCTTGCTGCCGAGTCTTGCGCCCATTTCGAGCCAGTGTGCCCAGTAGTCACCAACATTGTAGCCGATGAATGGCTTCATAGCCATAGGATCGTGACGGAGAACACCTACAGCACCTGTTGCAGCAGCTGTTGTCTCAGAAGATACAGCTGATCCGATGTATGTACCGTGTGTCCAGTCAAATGACTGATATACGAGAGGAGCTGTTGTTGCACGTCTGCCGCCGAAGATGATAGCAGAGATCGGAACGCCCTCAGGATTGTTGAATTCAGGTGAGATGCATGGGCAGTTCTGTGCAGGAGCTGTAAATCTTGAGTTTGGATGAGCAAGCTTCTTGCCCTCAGCCACCCAAGCTTCACCGTCGCACTTGATACCTGTCCACTCTGTAGCATCCTTAGGAGGATTCTCTGTGAGTTTCTCCCACCACGGAGTATTATCACTGTTGTCAAGAGCAACGTTTGTGAAGATAGCGCCGTTCTTTGTACAAGCAAGAGCATTGTAGTTAGACTTAGCGTTTGTTCCGGGAGCAACACCGAAGAAACCGTTCTCAGGGTTGATAGCATAGAGTCTGCCGTCCTTGCCGGGCTTCATCCAAGCGATATCGTCGCCGACTGTGAATACTTCATAGCCGTCCTTCTTGTATCCCTCTGGTGGGATGAGCATTGCAAGGTTTGTCTTACCGCAAGCTGATGGGAATGCAGCTGTGATGTACTTAACATCGCCGTTTGGCTTCTTAACACCGAGGATAAGCATATGCTCAGCCATCCAAGCCTCGTTCTTACCCTGGAATGAAGCGATACGGAGTGCGAAGCACTTCTTGCCGAGGAGAACGTTTCCGCCGTATGCAGAGTTGATAGACCAGATAGTATTCTCTTCAGGGAACTGAACGATGTATCTCTTCTCAGGATCAACGTCAGCCTTTGAGTGGAGACCTCTTACGAAATCATCGGAAGTATCACCAAGGTTCTCAAATGCCTGCTTACCCATTCTTGTCATGATGTTCATGTTGAGAACAACGTAGATAGAGTCAGTTACCTCAACACCTACCTTAGCAAGTGGTGATCCGATAGGACCCATTGAGTAAGGGATAACATACATTGTTCTGCCCTTCATAGCACCGTTGTACATAGGTGTAAGGAGAGCCTTCATCTCATCAGGAGCCATCCAGTTGTTTGTAGGACCTGCGCCTGCCTTTTCCTTTGAGCAGATGAATGTTCTGTCCTCTACACGAGCAACGTCGTTAGCACGTGTTCTGTGGTAGAGACAGTTTGGATACTTCTCAGGATTGAGCTTGTACATTTTGTCCCAGCTATCGTCAGGAAGTGAAGTTACCTCTTCAATAAGTGCATCGATCTGCTCCTTGGAACCGTCGATCCATACTACCTTATCAGGCTGACAGAGAGCAACCATCTCGTCTACCCACTTTAATACATTAGGGTTTTTTGTCAATGACATTGTATAATACCTCCTAAAAATTTATCATATTAATGCAGTGACCGCACCGCGAAAAATGAAACATCTGACAAAAATCAAACGTTCCTCTAATACTATTATATCTGTTTTTTGTCAATGTGTCAATAGACATAAGGCATATTTTGACGGTATTTTTTAGGAATAGCGTTATTACTTAAAAATATCGCATTTTCCGAGGTTACCCGTCTGCAACCTTTACAAATCCGCGGCATACCGTCGGAGTGATATATAAAAAAAGGCACGTTGTTATATTTTTATCAATGTTCTTGTGCTTTTCATCAGTCCGTTTTTCAAAAATTGCGCTTATTTTCACAATGATAAAATGATATTCTTCTCAGTGCAATTGCTGATATTGCGTTGATAACATACTGTCAGCATTCAGCCGCCGCTGTCGTTTTTTTATAAAATCTATGGTAAAATTTAACTTTTATTCTTCATTTCTTGCTTTTTTTATCAATATATGCTATAATGTATAGTAATAATGTTTATTTCTGTCCGCCGCATAAATTCGGCAAAAAATCAGCAGCAGCGGACATAATGAAGGAGCTTAACATGAAACTTCTCGCTATAGACGGAAACAGCATTCTCAACCGCGCTTTCTACGGCATAAAACTGCTTTCCAATAAAAAGGGTGAATTCACCAATGCCATTTTCGGCTTTATGAATATATATCTTCGCAACATCGGCGATGTCAAGCCAGATTCCGTGGCTGTAGCCTTTGACCTGCGCAGTCCCACATTCCGTCACAAGGCTGTTTCATACTACAAGGCAAACCGAAAGGGTATGCCTCCTGAGCTTGCTCAGCAGCTCCCTAAGGTAAAAGAGCTTCTCACACTTATGGGCGTTAAGGTAGTAGAATGTGAAGGCTATGAGGCTGACGATATCCTCGGCACGCTTTCAAAGCTCTGCTCAGACAGCGGCAATGAGTGCTATGTGCTCACAGGTGACCGCGACAGCTTACAGCTCATAGACGACAAGGTAACTGTTATCCTTGCCACAAATAAAGAGAATATTTATTATACTCCCGAAAAATTCAATGAGGATTACGGCTTTGAGCCTATAAAGCTCATAGACCTCAAAGCTCTCATGGGTGACAGCTCCGACAATATCCCCGGAGTTGCAGGTATCGGTGAAAAGACCGCTTCATCTCTCATAAAGGAATACGGCTGTATTGAAACTCTATACGAAAAGTATGAGGACTCTTCCCTTACAAAGGGTGTAAAGGCAAAGCTTGCCGCAGGCGCTGAGTCCGCAAAAGAGAGCAAATGGCTTGCAACAATAGTCCGTGATGCTCCTATAGATACCGACCTCGAAAGCTACAGGCTCGGTCAGACAGATACTGCGGCTGTGAGCCGTATTCTTTCCGACCTTGAGATGTTCAAGCTCCTCGACAAGCTGGGCATCAGCGCAACTGAGGGTACTAATTCTGCTCCCGAAGTCAAGGCTGAGGAAGCTCCTGTTATAAACGCTGAGGTCAGTACGCTTACCTCTGATATCATCGCAAAGCTCACTGACTGTGAATATCTTTTCCGTGATGAAAAGCTGTCAGTACGTGACGGCGACAGCGTTTACACATCCGATGACGAAAAGCTTATCTCCGCTTTCTTCGCTTCGGAATGCAGTAAATCCACTGATGACGCAAAGGCACACTACCGCTGGGCAATGGCTCACGGCGGTGAGCTGAAAAATATAAAGAGTGACGCAGCTATCTGCGGTTATCTGCTGAATACTTCCGCGTCCGATTATACTATCGACAAGCTCTGCGCAGAGTACGGCGTTCACTACTACAGCGAAAACGGCGAGCTTGCTGACCTTCTCTCACTCAGCGGACTTGTGAAAAAACTCCGCGCCGAAATAGAAAAAGAAGGCATGACAGAGCTTCTCGAAAAGGTCGAGCTTCCGCTTACGGAAGTCCTGGCTTCTATGGAGGACAGCGGTGTTCTCATCGACCAGAAAGGCGTTAAGGAATTCGGCGTTTATCTCTCGGAAATGATAGAAGAAACTCAGCAGATGATATACGACGAAGCAGGTCACGAATTCAATATCTCTTCCCCTAAACAGCTTGGAACAGTCCTTTTTGAGGAAATGGGACTTCCTGCAAAGAAGAAAACAAAGAGCGGATACTCAACAAATGCCGAGGTGCTTGAAGAGCTTCGCAGTTATGCTCCTATCGTTGACAATGTGCTGAAATACAGGCAGTACACAAAGCTCAACTCAACATACGTAGTGGGACTCCTTGACAAGGTCGCTCCCGACGGACGTATCCACACATGGTTCAGACAGACGGAAACACGTACAGGACGTATCAGCTCAACAGAGCCGAATATGCAGAATATCCCTGTACGCACCGAGCTTGGCTCGAAAATGAGAAAATTTTTCACTGCCGCTGAGGGCAGGATCCTTATAGATGCCGACTACAGCCAGATAGAGCTGAGAGTAATGGCTCATCTCTGCGGAGATGAAAATATGACCGAAGCCTTTACATCGGGCGAGGATATCCATACATCTACTGCGGCACAGGTATTCGATATGCCGCTGTTCATGGTGACTCCCGAAATGCGAAGTGCCGCAAAGGCCGTAAACTTCGGTATAATTTACGGTATCGGCGCATTCTCGCTCGCAAAGGATATCGGTACTTCCGTCGCAAAGGCAAAGAAGTACATCGCGGATTACCTTGCGAAATATCCTAAGGTAAACGAATTCATGGAAACTACCGTTGACAGCGCTTTCAAGGAAGGCTATGTAACTACTATGTTCGGCAGAAAACGCCGTATACCCGAGCTTTCCTCTTCAAACAAGATGCTCCAAGCGGCAGGCAAGCGTATCGCTATGAATACCCCTGTACAGGGCACTGCCGCTGACCTTATCAAAATAGCAATGATAAACGTGTATAACCGCCTCAAAGCTGAAAAACTGGACGCTAAGCTGATATTGCAGGTGCACGATGAACTCATCATCGAGTCTGATATCTCCTGTGCGGACAAGTGTGCACAGCTTCTCAAAGAGGAAATGCAGGGCGTTTACGATATGAGAGTACCACTTGCAGTTGATGTACACACAGGTCACTCATGGTACGACGCAAAGGGCTGAACAGCCGTTGACCATAAACTTACAGGTGCTGATGTCCACGTCAGTCCGTCTGCATAATTCGCGCTAATGGGGCGATGTGGGCATCGCCCCCTACAGTAATGCATTAACAAGGTGAAAACCTATGAATATTTCTCAATTCTCAATTCTCAATTCTCAATTAAACTTCGAGGAGCTGTCCGCTCTTGACAAGCTATGTGTCGGAGCAGAAGGCTGGTCTGCGGACGACTTCCGCTCGGAAGCGCAAAAAAGCGGTGGCATCGTCCTTGCCGCATATGACGGCGACAGGATTGCAGGCTTGATAGCAGGTTTTACTGCCGCCGATACAGGAGAGATACTCACTGTCGGCACTGCTCCCGAATACCGCAGAAAGGGCGCTGCAAGAGCACTGCTGACCGAGTTTTTCAGACTTATCCCCGATGAGGTCGAGAATATCGCCCTTGAAGTAAGGCAGTCAAATACTGCCGCTATAGAACTGTATAAAAGCTTCGGCTTTAAAAAGGCAGGAGTGCGGAAAAATTTTTACACCGCCCCTGCCGAAGATGCAGACGTTATGGTCTGCAAGCTGAAAGATAATAAATAACGAAAGAAGATATCGTATGCTTATTCTTGGAATTGAAAGTTCCTGCGACGAGACCGCCGCAAGCGTGGTCAGGGACTGCCGCACTATACTCTCATCTGTAATTTCAACTCAGATAGAAGAGCATAAAAAGTACGGCGGAGTTGTTCCCGAAATAGCCTCACGCCGCCACTGTGAGAATATCCTCGGCGTTGTGCGAAAGGCTCTTGACGACGCAAATGTCACCCTTGCAGACCTTGACGGTATCGCCGTTACCTATGCACCGGGACTTATCGGTGCTCTGCTTGTGGGCGTGAGCTTTGCAAAGGCTCTGGCTATGTCCTGCGGAAAACCGCTTATTCCTGTTCACCACATAGCAGGTCATATCGCCACCAATTATCTTACGTTTCCCGACCTTGAGCCGCCTTACCTCTGCCTTGTGGCAAGCGGCGGTCACAGCCACATAATCGAAGTCCTCAGCTATACGAAATTCCGCGTAGTTGGCAGAACTCACGACGATGCGGCAGGAGAATGCTTCGATAAGTGCGCAAGAGCTATGGGATTTCCTTATCCCGGCGGTGTACACATCGACAAAGCCTCTGAAAGCGGCGACCCGACCGTGTATAAGCTCCCTCACCCTGCCGTTGCAGGAAGCGAATTCGACTTCAGCTTTTCGGGACTGAAAACCAATGTCATCAACCTGCTCCACAACTCTGAGCAGAAAGGCACGGAAATAAACCGCAATGACCTTGCGGCAAGTCTCCAAAAAACTATTTCCGAAATACTCACAGACAAGACTATCCGTGCGGCAGAAGCTCTCGGATATAAAAAAGTCGCTCTGGCAGGCGGTGTTTCCGCAAATACAGGAGTACGTGCGGCACTGTCCGAAGCCTGCGCAAAGCGAGGTTTTGAGTTCTATATGCCCGAGAAGAAGCTCTGCGGCGACAATGGTGCGATGATAGCCTGTCAGGGAAGCTACAACCTGCTTGCAGGCATCACAGCAGATGAAAGTCTAAACGCCATAGCTACCCTCTCAATGGAGGATATCTGATATATGGACAAGAAAACAGCGACAAACTGTGAGACCTGTACCAATTACGTTTATGATGACGATTACGACTGCTATGTCTGTATGGTCAATCTTGACGAGGACGAGATGTACAGGTTTTTACAGGGCACGAATTACTCATGTCCCTACTGCCGCCTTGACGATGAATACGGAGTAGTAAGGCATCAGAATTAATCAATTTTCCGACTTCCTGCCGTTCCGTCAGCATAAAGCTCGGCGACCTCGGCAGAATGTCCGTTATAAAGCCTGCCCAATACCGTGATAATGTCGCATTTCGGAGCTATCCCCTTTCTGACGGCCTGTCTGACAACACCAATAAGCCGTTCGGCACTGCTTTTTTCAATAAGCTCCGTTCCGTTTTCACAGTATGCAACTATACATGACGGAGATACTTTCCAGTCATTGAGCATATGCTCAAGATATTCGTGACACTCTGTGCCATCAATGAGTATAAGCTCTGTATACCCTGTAAAAACAGGCTTTCCATTTTTCAGCTCAGCATTGCTTCGTGCATGATCCATATCTGCTCCGTAAGCCGATACCGCATCGTCCTCATCGTAAAAGGACAATGTCAGTCCGCATTCAGTGCCTTTCATGACTGCCGCGGCTCTCAGGTAGCTCCTCTCATGGATCTTTCCCGATGCACAGCCTGTTGCAGAAATCAATAATAAAACAGACATCACGCAAAATATCCTTCTCATTTTATTTTCCTTTCATTGATCAAGTTAACACTTTGTTAACCTAATTATTCTAAAATAT
The DNA here is from genome assembly GCA_004556875.1 of Ruminococcus flavefaciens. GTDB lineage: Bacteria > Bacillota > Clostridia > Oscillospirales > Ruminococcaceae > Ruminococcus > Ruminococcus flavefaciens_S. Next base: position 10,506 of record SFFP01000026.1, on the reverse strand, counting down.
CAACACTGTTTCTGCAAAAATATGATACTATTATATTGAGAAATTGTAGGAGGTGAGCCAATGAACCTCACTGACACCTCAGGTAATACCATAATAAGTGTTGTCGATCAGTTTGACTATTCAACACAAAATCAGACCTACAACGAAAACTTTATAGAGTGGCGAAAAAACAAAGATAACCCTTACGCTTTCAACTTCAGGCTTGACAGCAGAGAAAGCGTATTCGTTGAGGGAAAAGGATTTGAAAACAAGTCTTTTTCAAAAGTCGAACGCGACTGTATAAGCAGGATAATGAACATAGCAGGCATTGCTATGCTTATCTGGGTGCTGATAGATAATATCATAAGCAAGATCGCTATATCTGTTTTTGATATTCTCGGCTTTGACCTGCATACCTCTTTCTTCAGCACAGGATTATACGGCGGAAGCGTAGAAGTAGTTACGGCTCTTGTCGCTACTTCGTTCATAAAAGTTTTTGTACCTGCAATATACCTTCACAAAAAACTGAAAATGCCGCGCCGTGTTGAATACATGAGCACCCTCAATCATGCTTCCGATCTGCTCGGAACACTCTGTATGACAATGGCTGTAAGAAATCTATAAACACCGATGTTTCTATCTGGAATCAGGAGCAGTTCGTGGTGTATACCATTTTTGATATAATCATACTCTCTATAATATCCGAGCTATTGTTCCGCGGTGCGATATTCAATGCGTTAAGGCAATTCGGTGACATCTTCGCTATTATAGTCACATCTGTGATATCAGGACTTCTGGTACAGGATTTCCGCGAACTGCCTGCGGCTATACTTATCTCTGCCATCGCATCTGTAGGTATGCTTCGCAGCGGTACTATATTGACCGCTATACTTGTACAGGTATGCTTCAAAATGTACAGACTCGCTCTTGTACTATTCGAAGGAAACTCCCCCGACGGGATTTTCCTCAGACGAAACACATTTATGCTTGTAATATTTATTATTGGCGCTGCAGGCGTTATGCTCCTGTATCTTTTCAAGCGCAACAAGCATGAACATCGTATGGCTGAATTCAAGTCGGATTACACAATGAAACAGAGGATAGCAATGGCGTTCAAGAGCTTCCCTGTTCCTGCTGTCGCCTGCTTATGCCTTATCGCTGCATTTATCAATCTCTTCTTTTAGGTGATATCAATAATGGACAAATATATGAAACGCGCACTGGAGCTCGCTCAGGCTGCTTTTGATGATGGAGAAGTTCCTGTGGGAGCTGTCATAGTAAAAAAGACTACAGGCGAAATAGTCGGCGAGGGAAGAAATATGCGCGAGACTGCAAAGAATGCACTTGCCCACGCCGAAATAATGGCTATTGATCAGGCGTGCAAAAAGCTTGGCGGCTGGAGACTGCCCGAATGTGAGATGTATGTTACTCTCGAACCATGTCCAATGTGCTGCGGCGCTATCATCAATTCAAGGATAGACAACGTGTATTTCGGCGCTTACGATATAAAAAGCGGTTCAGCCGTATCAGTACAGAAGATGTTTGAGCTGCCGTACAATTACCGCCCCGAAGTCATCGGCGGCATAATGGAAAAGGAATGTTCGGACATTCTATCTGAATTTTTCCGCCGGCTGAGAATAAAAAAAAGCCTTAAATAAAACGGTTATCCGCTGCTCTGTGCAGCGGATTTTTTTGCGCCCGAAAATGCTGCAATAAACACCGCAGCTGCCGCACAGGCGCGTACAAGCAGAAGCTCACGCCCCGAGATCAGAAGCGCCGCCGAAATAGTCAGAATAATGATCAAACTGCTCCGCCAGCGCTTGAAATGCGGAAACAGTCCCTTTACCAGATATGCGCCTGTCATTACCTGCAATGCCGCAGAAAACACAGCGAATACCGAGAAAATCACAAGAAAAAGCGAGTCTATGCGCTGTGCCGCAAATGGCTGTGAAAGCTGTGCGGCAGTTATTACAGGAAAATCGGCTATCTTCATTATGCCGCCTGCTACAGGCAGCACCGTCAGTATCAGAACAGCTGATACCACGGCTTTTGCAGTAAAATACCACACGGTGGCTTTTGCCTTGTCGCCCTTTACCTTTCCGAGAAGTATAACAAAGCTTCCGAGGCTTCCGCTGTATGCCATCCCCCTCACAAATTCATGGACTGCGCTATACCTTTCGGGAAGCAGTACATTGCTCCATTCTGCATTGAAAACCGCACTTATAAAGTCTATGAGAAGGCAGAATGTTCCCACTGCAACGGCAATAACTGCCGCTCGTGCAGCCGTCTTTATACCTGTTGATGAGCAGTAAAGACACACAAGTGCAATAAGTCCTGCTGTCATCAGCCTGCCCCATACGCCGTGACTGCTCTCATATGGAATGTATACCGCTCCGCTTGTTCGCCAAAGTGCCGAAAAGACCGTTCCGCCGCAAAAAACCGCATACGCCAGAAAGAATATACACGCGCCCTTTTTTAGCTCGCCGCCTTTTGACACAAATATCAGTGCCGCAAAAAGCTGTAAGGATATGCCCACAAGTACGCCCCACAGAGTCCTCAGCGAGATACTTCCCATACACCAAAACAGCTCAAACATATCCATTATGAGAAGAAGCGCCGCCATCTGCCGCTTTGAGATATTATTCATGGTATTCCTCCACAGTAAAGCCTCTGTTCTGCATTTTTTTCATGCCGCACCTTACAGCTGTGTCTCCCATGCCCTTTCTCTTGAACGGCGAAAGAGGCGCAGTGTACGGAAATCCGTAGTCCTCAGTAGCGCAGATATTGACCAGTACAGCACAGGCAAGGAGACTTATGCCGAAAAGTCCAAGCGCTCCGCCTGCAATAATAAATGCAAAACGTAGTACGGTTATCTGAGGATTTAGCTCAGGCACGACAAGTCCGCCAAGTACAGACAGCGCCGTCATAGTAAGCAGCGGAGTGCTGACAAGACCTGAATTTACTGCCGCATCACCGATGATAAGTCCGCTGATTATGCTTACCGCTCCGCCTACAGGCTTAGGCAGACGCACACCTGCTTCGCGTATTATCTCATACATGAGAAGCACAAAAAGCGACTCTGTAACTATTGAGAGCGGCGCTTTTTTCTCAGCCTCCACCAACAGCATGAACAAGGTGCTGTTCAGAAGTTCGGGGTGATACATGACTATCGCCACATAAAAAGACGGCAAAAGCACTGCCGCTAAAAATGCTCCGTACTTCAGCCAGCGGATAAATGCCGCATAGTAGGGTTTATAGGCATAATCGTCAAGAGTCTGAAAGCTCTCGCAGAACAGCCGCGGTATGACTATCGCATAGGGTACACCGTCAAGCATGAGCGCTACCCTGCCCTCTATGAGCTTTGAGCACAGCACATCGGGGCGCTCAGTCGTACCTGTTGAATTGAACAGCTCAAAACTGCTGTTTTCTACGAAAGGACGCAGATGCCCTGTAGTCAGTATGGCTTCAAGCTCTACCTCGTCAAGAGAGCGGCGTATCTTCTCCATAAGCGCCTTGGGCACACGGTCTTTCATGTAGCACAGGCACAGGTCTGTACTGCTCTTTTCACCCTTTGTGAACAGTTCCATTACAAGCTCTGGACTTTTCAGCCTGCGCCGTATCTGCGACATATTGGTACGGATAGTCTCCGTAAATCCCTCATGCGCTCCCATGATATTGCCCTCGCCCGACGGCTCCTGCACACCTCGGCTGTTGTAGCCCTGCACACCGAAAGCAAGTCCTATGTCCATGCCCTCTGCGATAAGTACCGCAAATCCCGAATTTATCAGCCGAAAAAGCGTCTCATAGTCCTCCGCCCGCGGTCTGTCGGTAGAGAGCAGCAGCTCCTCATTGATGTAGTGGAAAAGTCCATGAGCGTCCTTTTGCTGTGGTATATCGGTTATTGGCTCGAATATGAGCTCCGTGATGACCGATGTTGATACCATGCCCTCACAGCAAAGCAGTGCGCAGTGTACTCCCCCTGTGACAAAACGATTTATGAGCAGGTCGGAAGTTCCGCCTGAAATACGGCGTATCTCGTCGATACTGCGGTCAAGTGAAGACAGCAGTTGTTTTTTCTCCATTATCTCACCTCAGCGGTATTATCTGCGCATTTTCCAAGAATATACCTGCGGCGGCGGATATTATCCTGCGAAAAAAAGAGCGCACAGTGTGCGCTCTACAATATTCTGTGATATTTTATACTTCAGGACGAGCGGCGAAACGCCGCCCCTACAAAACTTTTCTCTTTATTGCATTTTTATCCCGCGAAAAACGTCCTCAATTTTGTTTTTTGCTCCCTCAAAGCGAGGCCATGCGTCAATTCCGTCGCCGCTTTTCCTCGGTATGATATGTATGTGGAAGTGTGGCACGGACTGACCTGCGCTCTCACCGCTTGCATTGAGCAGGTTAACGCCCACATAGCCGCATTTCTTCACAAGGTGCTCCGACACCTTTTTCACAGTTCTCATAAGGCTTGTCAGCGTTTCTTCATCGCAGTCCAGAATATTCACGCAGTGCTTTTTCGGGACTGCAAGGATATGTCCGTCAACGTCCTTTGCCGTATCCATAAACACAAGAGTATGCTCGTCCTCATAGACCTTCATTGGCTGAAATTCACCGCTTATGAGCTTGCAGAAAATACAGTTGTTCATTTCTTGATTTTCATGGAAATATCAAAGCACTTTACCGAGTGGGTAAGAGCTCCCAGAGAGATGATGTCAACGCCTGTCTCAGCCACGGAGCGGATATTCTCGGAGGTAACATTGCCCGAAGCCTCCAGCAGAGCCTTTCCGCCTGCAATGGCAACAGCCTCTTTCATCTCGTCACAGCTCATGTTGTCAAGCATGATTATCTCTACGCCTGTTGCAAGTGCCTCACGGAGCTCGTCAAGTGTACGCACTTCAACTTCGATCTTAACTGTATGACCTATCTTCTCGCGGAGCGCATTTACCGCCGCAGTTATTCCGCCATAAGCGTCAATGTGGTTGTCCTTGAGCATTGCCGCGTCGGAGAGATTGAAGCGGTGGTTCTTTCCGCCGCCCACTGTTACTGCATACTTCTGCAATGCGCGGAGTCCCGGGAGAGTCTTTCTCGTATCGGTAACAGCCGCCTTTGTGCCTTTTACAAGCTCAACGCACTTGTTTGTGGCAGTAGCGATACCCGACATATGCTGTAAGAGGTTGAGAGCTGTTCTCTCGCCCTTTAGGAGTGTGAGCGTACTTCCTTCAAGCTCAGCAATTATATCGCCCTTCTGAACCTTTGTGCCATCCTGAAGGAGTATCTTGAAGTCAACATCTCCGCCTGCAAGGTCAAAAACTCTCTTCGCCACCTCGATACCACAGACAACGCCTGTATCCTTAGCAACGTAATAAGCGGAGCTTCTGTGGTCAGTCGGGATAAGGTTATCTGCCGCAGCGTCGATGTAGTTTATGTCCTCCATGAGGGCGGTGGTGATTATATTATCAACATAGCATTGTAAAAGCTTCATAGTGATCTTCCTTTCTGTTGTAAATAGAAAATAGAGAGTAGAAGCTGCTTCGCTGCATAATACTACTCACTACTTTCTGCTCTCCCATAATTCAGAAAAGCTGAATTATGATTTATACTTCGAGTCTATGCACAGGAACTCCTCTAAGGTAAGTCCCGAATCATAGACTTCCTTTGCAAGATCTTTGCCGAGATAGCGGACGTGCCACGACTCGTACATATATCCTGTTATGCTCTCCTTGCCCTTGGGGTAGCGGAGTATAAAGCCGTATTTATAGCAGTTCGCCGCAAGCCACTTGGCTTCGGGAGTATTCGTAAATGCAGAGCTTGCATAGTTTATATCCATTGCAAGACCTGTCTGATGCTCGGAATGACCTGCCCTTGCGGAATATGTATCAGCCGCAGCCTTTCCGTCACGGGCAACATAGCCGTTGTACAGCTGGTTCTGATAATCGTATGAGCGAAATCCCGAACATATTGTAAGGCTGAGTCCTGCCTTTTTCGCGTCAGCCTGCATAGTATTGAATGCCGCCTGCGCATCGGGAAGTATCTTTCCGGGATTGTAGTCCTTTGGCAGTGAATAGGTCTTATTTGCAATAAGTATGCCGTTTACATAGGTTATACCGTTTTTGACCTCTATCTCACGGCGCGTGAACTTCTCCGCAGAGCCGTCAGACCATGTCACGGTAAAGTGCATGGAGTCATTATGGACTATAGCCGCCTCGGTGTTATTGTCGGTGCTTCCGATATGGAAAACTACGCTGTTACCGTTAGGAGCGTACTCAAATCGCTGTATGTCGCCGTTTTTTGCGGTTATTTTGCCGCTTAGGCCGCTGATATTGAATGTTCTGCCCTTATCGGTCACCCACTGACCGCTGAGCATTTCCTTAGGTGCTATTTTGTTCTCGCAGAAAAACCTGAAAGTCTCCGCTCTGCCGTCGTCCCATTTCAGTACGAAGTCATTCTCGTCCTGCCATGTGATAAAGGCATTGTCCTCAGCACCTGTTTTCTTCATGGTTATGGCAAGAATATCCTCCTGCGAACCAATAGCAAAATCCTCGCTCTGTCCGTTAGGATATATCACCGTACCTGTGCCGTCGCCAAAGCTGAAATAGCGTTTAGCGCCTGCACAGTCGCCTATCCATGTACCTGTGGGAAGCTTATCCTTGCTTGAAATAATGATATCCTGAAGTGCTGAGAGGTCAAAAAGGTCGATCTCACAGTCGCCGTTTATATCGGCGGCTATCTGCTGTGTTTCGTTAAGTCCGTAACGTCCGAGGATATAGTTTTTCAGTATGACCATATCGCTGACAGACACCCTGTCATCGCGGTTTATATCCCCTGCCACAAGAGTAGATGCGGCATCAGCACACATAAGTGATGCTGAATGAATAGCCATCACAGCTGCTGTTATAACAGCAATTTCAATACTTCTCATTTTTTTCACAGATATCACCCCCATTGATAAGCTGTTCTGTCGTTTTTCTGTTTACTGCATTACCTCACCGAGAATTATGTAAGCTACAGTAACTATAGATTTTGCAAGTACATAATCAGCATCTACATAGTATCCGCCGTTTATAAGGTCTTCACGTATTTCCTTTACACGCTTGAAGCCGTCTGCCGCTGCCTTTTTATCAGGGATAACGAAGTAGCAGTTCTGAAGTATCTTTCTTGTCTCTGTACGAACTCCCTTTGGTATGCGAGGTGCACCAAGATGTGCATCAAAATCAGCTTCTTCAAACTCCTTTGGAGCGTCAGCAATTCTTGAAGCGATGCTGTTTGCCGCATGGCGTGAGAAAACAAGAGCTTCAAGGAGAGAATTGCTGGCAAGACGGTTGCTGCCGTGTACGCCTGTATGTGAGCATTCGCCGCAGGCATAAAGATTAGGCAGACTCGTCTCGGAATTATTGTCAACGTCGATACCACCCATGAGGTAGTGCTGGCAAGGGAATATAGGAACAGGCTCTTTTGTAAGGTCATAACCCTGTTCAAGCAGGTTCTTATATATCATCGGAAATCTCTTTTTAAGGAAATCGCTGTCCTTATAGCTTATGTCAAGATAGAAATCCGTAGAATTCTGCTTGCGTGATTCAAGTATTATAGCGTGAGACACAACATCTCTCGGAGCAAGCTCAAGGCGCTCGTCATAGTTGTGCATAAAGCGCTCCTTATGGCAGTTGAGGAGATATGCTCCCTCGCCGCGTACAGCCTCTGATATAAGGAAGCACTCTCTTGTAGCGCGGTTGTTGAAAGCTGTAGGGTGGAACTGCACATAGCTGAGATTTTTTATCTTAGCGCCCATTTCGTATGCAAATGTGATGCCGTCGCCTGTTGCGATAGCAGAGTTTGTTGTGAACTGATAAACTCTTCCGATACCGCCTGTTGCGAGTATCATAAAGTGACAGTTACAGGTCTCATATGAGTCGTCAGGCAGCCTTAAAAATGCAGAATAGCCTGTCTTTGTCTGCTTGACACTGCACATGATAGTGTTTTCCATTATAGTAACATTGCTGAGCTTCTGTACATTTTCAAGGAGTGTGGAAGTTATCTCCTTGCCTGTAGCATCAGCGTGGTGGAAGATACGGTGATGGCTGTGACCGCCCTCAAGAGTGCGGTGGTATGTACCGTCGGCATTTTTGTCGAATTCAACACCAAGTTTGATGATATGCTCGATATCCTGTGCCGCCTCGCTTACAAGGGTATGAACAGCGTCAACGTTGTTCTTGAAGCTTCCTGCGATAAGGGTATCGTTCTGGTGGTACTGGATATTGTCTGTAGGAGAATTGTATACTCCTGCGATACCGCCCTGAGCCAGTGAAGAATTGCACAGCGGCAGATCACGCTTGCACAGGATAAGTATATTCAGTTCCTTTGGAAGATTGATAGCTGCATAGAGTCCTGCTGCTCCACAGCCTGCTATAATAACATCATAATTCTTTGACATAATACAAGACCGTCCTTTATCAGAAAATCTTTACACCATTATTATACCATATAAACCTATGTAAAGCAATATTCGTACAAAATATTTCTTTTTTAAAACTGTAAAAAAGAGAGACTTGCTAACAGCAAAGACAAAATAAAATAACAATAGCGCAAAACTGATGTACGCCATTCACAGCCGTTCACTCCTTGTGCTAACCTGAGCTAACAAAAAAGGTCGGCATTGCCGACCCTTGATATTACTATTTCTTTTTCCATTTCAACAGCACAAACGCCGTTATTCCTGTCAGAAACGCTGTAAGCGTAAGCGCCACCCACGTATGGTTGAATGGGATATCATTGGTATTGATACCGTAAAATGCGAACATGATGTTCGGAATCTCAAGAACTATGGTGACTATCGTAAGTCTCCACATAACAAGGTTAAGGTTATTGGAGATTATTGACGAAAAGCCGTCCATCATACTTGAAAGAATTCCCGAATAGATGCTCGACATCTCGATTGCCTGCTTCATCTCGATAAGAACGTCCTCAAGAAGATCCTGATCCTCATCGTATAGCTTTATTACTCTGCCGCGGAATATCTTTTCGATAGTCGCTTCATTGGCTTTCAGTGAAGTTGAGAAGTAAACGAGTGATTTCTCAAGAGCAAGGAGCTGCATGAGAAGCTCGTTCTTCATAGCGTCGTGGAGCTCCTGCTCGGCAGCAGATGATATCTTATCTATCTGTTTCAGGTATGTAAGAAACAGTGCCGCTATCCTGAGAAGAAGCTGAAGCACAAATCTTGTTTTGAAGTCGGGTCTGAGGTTGCGTATGCCGCCTCTTGCCGCTTCGTTCAGTATCTGTGTCTCTCTGATAGAAATCGTGAAAACATATTCGTCCGTAACGATTATGCCCATTGGAAGAGTGTAGAAGTTCTTGGTCTTATCGTCATCAATGGAAGATACAGGAGTATCTATGATAACGAGGGTCTGGTCGTCCTCGCGTTCGATACGCGATGACTCCTCCTCATCGAGCGAGGACTTTACGAAACCGCTGTCAAGGCCGTAAGTTTCAACAAGTTCTCTTACCTCCTGCGGAGTCGGGTCAACAACCGAGACCCAGCAGCCTGCCTTAGGAGCATCACACTGTCTAAGGACACCGCTTTCGTAAATGTAAAAACTTATCATAATAATTCGGCTGTTCACAAGTGAACGAGCCTTGCTCCTTTCGCCGAAATTCACTTCGGCAAAGGACGAGAGCATTATTATCGTCTGCCGAAGAGTGGAATATTATTCAAATTCCCATAAGGGTCAGAACTCATAATGCACCTCCGTAATAATCAAAATACATTAAATATTATACCACATAATAAAAAAAATAGCAACGTCCGCGGCGAAAAATTTGCCATTTTATTTTTTTATAGCGCGAACATGATGGCTCTCCGCAAAAAAAGAGCTGTCGGACTTTCGCCGACAGCTCTTAGTGACTATGCTCACTTAACTATTCAGAATAATTACTGATCGTCATTCTTTCTTGAACGAGCTGCGAAAGCTGCTGCTGCTGCAATTGCAAGTACTGCAAATGCTGCGCCTACGCCCTCAACACCTGTCTTAGGTGAATTGCCGCCAGTTGTCTTCTTAGTAGTTGTGCTCTTAGCCTTTGTGGTTGTTGTTGTCTTTGTAGCTGACTTTCCGGTAACCTTAGCTGTTGTTGTAGTTGTTGCGGAAGTTGTTGTTTCTTCCTCAGCTGTAGTTGTGGAAGTAGTTGTTGTAACATCTGTTGTAGTTGTAGATGTTGTAGTGGTCGTTGTTGTGGTTGCAGCAGAAGTCGTTGTTGTGGTCGTTGTAGTTCTTGAGAACTCCATACCATCCTGTGTTCCGCTATTTGTTGCTGTAACTTCCTGACCCATTACATCAGTTTCCTGAGTTGTAGTAGTTGTCTCAGCGGTTGTAGTAGTTGTTGTAGTCGTTGTAGTTGTTGTAGTAGATGTTGTTGTCACTATCTTCTCATCGATCATTACAACTGTGTCACCGTCTGTCTCGATACCGTCAACAGAAACAAGCTTTCCGTCCTTGACAGTGAATGTCATGTCGGTTGCTACTTCGTATCCTG
>SFFP01000324.1 GCA_004556875.1 Ruminococcus flavefaciens | reverse complement strand
CTTTTTTATTTTTCAGGAGGTATAATTAATGAGTAAATGCTTTTTCACATCGGAATCCGTTACAGAGGGACATCCCGATAAGATCTGCGATCAGATCTCTGACGCAGTTCTTGACGCTATCCTTGAGCAGGATAAGCTTGGACGAGTTGCCTGCGAGACTTGCGTAACAACAGGTATGATCCTTTGTATGGGTGAGATCACAACATCAGCTGACATTGACATTCCTAAGATCGCAAGACAGGTGGTTATTGACATCGGTTATGACAGAGCTAAGTATGGTTTTGACGGTCATACCTGTGCTGTACTCACTTCAATTGACGAGCAGTCACCTGATATCGCTATGGGTGTAAACGAAGCATTCGAATACAGAGAAGAAAACGGCGAGTCTGACGGACTTTCAAATGGTGCAGGAGATCAGGGTATCATGTTTGGTTATGCCTGCAATGAGACTCCTGAGCTTATGCCTCTTCCTATCTCACTTGCACACAAGCTTTCTCTCAAGCTTACAGAGGTACGCAAGGACGGCACACTTCGTTATCTCCGTCCTGACGGAAAGTCACAGGTAACTATCGAGTACGATGACGGAAAGCCTGTAAGAGTTGACGCAGTTGTTGTTTCTTCACAGCACTCTGCTGACGTTTCTCTTGAGCAGCTCCGCAAGGATATCGAGGAGTACGTTATCAAGGCTGTTATACCTGCTGAGCTTATGGACAAGAATACAAAGATATTCATCAATCCTACAGGACGCTTCGTAGTAGGCGGTCCTCAGGGCGACAGTGGTCTTACAGGAAGAAAGATCATTGTTGATACATACGGTGGATACTCACGTCACGGCGGCGGAGCTTTCAGCGGTAAAGACCCGACAAAGGTTGATAGAAGTGCTGCTTACGCTTCAAGATATATCGCAAAGAATATAGTAGCAGCAGGTCTTGCTGACAAGTGTGAGGTACAGCTTTCTTACGCTATTGGCGTTGCTAAGCCTATTTCTATACTTGTTGATACTTTCGGTACAGGCAAGGTTTCTGAGGATAAGCTCTCAGAGGCTGTTTCAAAGGTATTCGATCTTCGTCCTACAGCTATCATCGAAATGCTCGACCTCAGAAAGCCACAGTACAGACAGCTTGCTGCATATGGTCACATGGGCCGTGAAGAACTCGGCGTAGCATGGGAAAAGACTGACAGAGTTGACGCTCTCAAGGCTGCACTTTCATAAGGAGTGATATTATGGCTGAGCTTGAAAATTATGCTGAGCTGAAGTTTACTAATGCAGTTCTCATCGATATTTTCAGCAGATATGCCAGTAATTCCGAAATGGCTGAATTTGTTGCAGACGATGGCTCTATTGATATGAAGTTTAAAATGATAAACGGAGTAATGGAGACGCCTAAGTGCTGCGAACAGGTCGTAAGTCTGATGTACGCACTTTTTGAATGTAATCCGCAGTCAACTATAGGGCGGATTTACGCCGCTCATAAAGTGGATATACTGCGAGAGACTGTTTACAGGCTCGCGATGCTGCTTGATGGGTTTAGCGATATCAGGCTGACTATACATTCAACAGCTCAGGATAAAAATGATCCGACGCAGAAGATATCGACACACACAGAGTTTACTCTTGCTAAGTCCAGATCTACTGAAACAAAAGTTGAATAATAAGAAAAGCTCCCGTATGGGAGCTTTTCTACTTTGATAAGAATTCTTTAACGGCCTTGCTGAATTCCACGGGCTTTTCCATAAACGGAAAATGTCCGCAGTTGTCGATAAATACGGTCTCTGAATTTTTGAAAGCAGCAGCGATCTTTTTCGCACAGCTTCTTGAAGTAGATTTTGATTCAAAACGGTCATCACCGCAGAGTACAAGAACTTTTCCTTGATAATTTGAATATTCTCCTGTATGATCATATGGCTTATTTGATTTCATATTAATGACCGACATTATCATCGTACATTTATCGGTATCAAGCTTGTCAAGCAGTGATTTGTCATAAAACATAGAGCCGAACATGACATCGGTTTTTAGAAGTTCAGCCATCCAGAGATCGGCTTTTTTCGGATCGACAGGAGGCATCTTCAGAAGTATCTTCAGCGGAGGCGGATCAGCTTCATATTTTGGCGGCATACACGATATGAAGATTGGAATTGTCAAGAAATGTGCAGTCGGAGAATACCCAAAATCTTGGATAGGCAGGAGTCAGGCAGCGTGGTGAGCCAGCCCAGTTGAAGTCCTTAGT
>SFFP01000323.1 GCA_004556875.1 Ruminococcus flavefaciens | reverse complement strand
TCATTGATAATGAGTATTATTTCTCAAGAGATGGACTTTACGGATTTTATGACGACTGTGAGAGATTTGTATTCTTTGACAGGGCAGTGCTTGAAATGCTGAAGTACATTGATTTTACTCCCGATATCATCAACTGCAACGACTGGCAGACAGCGCTGATACCTGTATACTATAACGTATACTATAAGTATCAGCAGGGATATGATGGCATCAAGACGGTTTATACCATACACAATATTGAGTATCAGGGAAAGTACGGAAAGGAAGTTCTCAGCGAACTCATGGGAATACCTATGTATAACGCAGGACTTATCGAGTACGACGGTTCTGTCAATATGATGAAGGGGGCTATCGAGACAAGTGACATGATAACTACGGTCAGTCCAAGCTATGCGTGGGAGATACTTGACCCGTGGTATGCTCACGGTCTTGACAGGATACTCGTTACCAAGCAGTATAAGCTGCGCGGTATAATGAACGGAATTGATACAAAGCTCTATGACCCTGAAAAGGATAAGTTCATAGCAGTGAATTATTCTGCGAAAAAGGTTGCAGGAAAAGAAAAGTGTAAAGAGGCTATTCTTGCTGAGCTTGGTCTTACACCCGGCGATGAGCCGCTTATCGGTATAGTAACACGCTTCGTAAGGCATAAGGGCATCGACCTTATCAGATGTGTATTTGAAGAAATGGTTCGGAGCGGTATAAAGTTTGCGGTACTTGGAAGCGGTGAAAAGATATATGAGGATTTCTTCCTTGAAATGGCAGCGAGATATCCTGATAAGGTATCGGTAACTGTGGGATTTATCCCTGAGCTTTCACACAGGATATACGCAGGAGCAGATATGTTCCTCATGCCGTCGCAGAGCGAGCCCTGCGGACTTGCGCAGATGATAGCTATGAGATACGGCACTATCCCGATAGTTCGTGAGACAGGAGGTCTGAGAGACTCTGTCCGCGACAACGGCGGCGAAAACGGAAACGGATTTACTTTCAAGACCTATAATGCCAATGATATGCTTGACGCAGTAAAGCGTGCGCGCAAAGATTATGAGGATAAGCAGGTCTGGGATGAGCTTGTGGAACGCGCTATGGAGTGCGATCACAGCTGGTCTTCTTCCGCAGAAATGTATATCGATACGTATAAAGAGCTGCTTGCAGCTGAATAAAAATAAACAGCACCTGAGATACTGATCTTTCGGGTGCTGTTTTTTGTAAAATTTATGAGCTGGCGTGCATCAAAGACTTTCTGACTGGCGTTTTTTCATTTTTATCCAGCTTATAAAGCCGTATATATCACTGATAAGGAACATGGCAAAGCATATAACTACAGAAAGATACGAAATATCTTTCAGCGATGCAAGAGTCCACAGATTTATCAGAACGACATCATTGGCGGCATAGAGAAGAGAGAAAAACGCACTTCTTCGGAATGTGAGGTAAACTGCCGCGAAACTGGTGGTCACTGAAATAGTGCTTGGGATAAGATTTGCGGTGTGGAAGTATCTCAGGATAAAATAAAAGATTATGGTGACAAGGATAGTCAATACGGTCATAAAGGCTATTTCGAGAGCTTCAAGGTGATTGACGCGAACCTCTGCCTTTCCCTCTTTGAAAGGGTTTCTCAGCCATGAGATAAGGGAGAAAACAGCCATAGGACCTGTCATGCCGACGTAAGTCATCATTTCCCCATAATATTTAAAAGAAAATGAGATGTAGCCGTATACTGCGGCGAAAAAAATCATCAGCAGCTGTCCGAGGGGGTGTCCCTTTGCGTTGATGATAATAGAAGTAACACCTATCATAGAGGCAAATAGTGTCAGGTAGTTTTCTCTGTCAAAAATGCAGAATGAAACAGTTATCATGACCATTGCAAAGCACCACAGTATTATTTCTGTTTTATTGAAGGACGAGATAAGTTCCTTTAAATTCATTATATATCACTCCAAAAAAAATCGCACTTGCTCAGTACATCTTCAAAGACCTAACGATGTACTTAACAAATGCTTTGCATTTCTACCCGGTGGCAGTAAATAAAGTATAGCATAAATGTTTAAAAATTGCAATAGCTGAATAGGAAAATCAAATATGCTGTATTTGTGACATGAAATAATGTATGCTTTCCGATATTAATTATCCATGATATCATTCTGAAGTGTTATACTGAAAGAGCAGTCGACAAACACCCAAAAATCTGGTAGAATAAAAATAATAAAACCGGAAAGGGAAAACGACTATGAAGTACAG
>SFFP01000322.1 GCA_004556875.1 Ruminococcus flavefaciens | reverse complement strand
AACAGCAGAAAAGAGTATCGCCTGAGAAGATAACGCTGCCGCAGATATAGCAGACACTGCCCTGAGAATGTCCCGGGGTATGGAGCACTTTAAATTCACATTCACCGTCATTGATAAAGCAGTCACCGTTTACACAGGTCCAGTCAGTGACAGGGGTAAACGACATAAAGGACATATCCGATGCAAGGGAATGAGTTTCACTTGTGAGCATATGTGCGTCAAGCTCATGGATATAGACCTCCGCACCTGTAGCCTTGCGTACCTCCTCAACACCTCCGATGTGGTCAAAGTGACCGTGAGTGAGGAGTATCTTTGTAAGGCGGAGTTTTTTCATTTTTAAAAATTCCAGAAACAGACGGCTGTCGCCGCCGATATCAACGGCAACACAGCGTCCGGGGGAAGTCTCGACTATATAGCAGTTAGCGCGGAGAGGTCCGAGCTGTAAGTGATGAATTTTCATATATCTACTCCTTAAATGGCGGCTCTTTCAACAGAGATGACGCCTTTTATCTTTCTGAGCTTTTCAAACAGGTTTTTGAGCTGTTCTGTGCTGGAAATAACGATTGTTCCCTCGAAAAGAGCATTTCCGTTTTTGAGGACTCTTGAAGCTGAATGAACGATAGGCACTCTTGCTTCAAGGAGTACGGCAGAGATATCGTAAACAAGTCCGACTCTGTCAGTAGCGGTTACTTCAAAGCTTGTCTGGAGCTGTGTATCGCTGTTGTCTGTCCACTGGATATCGACCCAGCGGTCAAGCTCTTCGGGATTATTTCTTGCAAGAGCCGCCTTGTAGTTTGTACAGTTGGTGGTGTGTACCGAAACTCCGTATCCGCGTGTGATAAAGCCGATGATATCATCTCCGGGGAGCGGATTACAGCACTGAGCAAACTTTATGAGCATATCGTCTATCTGGTCAAGAACGATACTGCTTCTTCCGTTTGCCTTTGGCTTTATGAGCGGAACTACCGATGGTTCTTCGTCCTTCTCATAAAGTTTTTCGTATTTGTCCTTGAGGCGAGGGATTATCTTTGAGAGCAGAATACCTCCGTAGCCGATAGAAGCATAGAAATCATCAAGGGTATCACAGTTATGACGTTTGAAATCGTCCTGTAAAAACTCTGTGTACTGCTCCTCTTTGAGATTTATCCTGTGGCGCTTGAATTCGCGTTCAAGCTGAGCCTTACCTTCAATGATGTTTTCATCACGGCGCTCTTTCTTGAACCATGAGCGTATCTTTGAACGCGCTTCGTTGGTCTGTACGATATTGAGCCATGCACGGTTAGGACCTTTTTCGGGGTCTTTGCTGGTGATTATTTCACATATCTGTCCTGTCTGGAGCTTGTAATCCAGCGGAACGATCCTTCCGTCGACTTTAGCACCTGTGGTCTTGTGACCTATCTCGGTGTGGATGCGGTAAGCAAAGTCGATAACAGTAGAGTTGATAGGCAGGCTTACTGACATACCCTTTGGAGTCATAACAACGATATCTTCAGGGTCAAGGTCTGTCTTGATTATGCGGACGATCTCCTCAACGTCATCAGAGGTCTGCTGAGCTTCGATCACCTGACGGACCCATGCAAGACGCTGTTCCATTTTGTCCTTGCCCTGTATGCCTTCCTTGTACTTCCAGTGAGCGGCGATACCGTATTCAGCGGTCTCGTGCATATCCCATGTACGTATCTGTACTTCAAAAGGGATTCCTTCTTTGCCGAGAACTGTTGTATGCAGTGACTGATACATATTATTCTTAGGAGTCGAGATATAGTCCTTGAAGCGGTTAGGCAGAGGCTTGAACATATCGTGGATAAGTCCGAGGACATTGTAGCATTCGGCAATGGTCGTAACAATGATACGTACAGCGTATTTATCGTATATTTCGTCGATATTCTTGTGATTTATGAATATCTTGCGGTAGATGCTGTAAATGCTCTTTACTCTTCCGTCTATCTGCGGCGGCTGAGAGAAGTCCTCAGTCTTGAAGCGCTGAGCGATACGGCTTTTGATTATCTCGATGAAGGCTTCGCGCTCTTCCTTTTTATTTTCGAGGATATTTTCAATTTCTGTGTAAGCATAAGGATCAAGATAATGAAAAGCCAGATCCTGAAGCTCTTCTTTTATAGCTCTGATACCGAGTCTGTGAGCGATAGGAGCATAGATATTCATGGTTTCGAGAGCGGTACTGCGCTGTTTCTCCATAGGACGGTATTTAAGTGTACGCATATTATGGAGACGGTCACTGAGCTTGATTA
>SFFP01000321.1 GCA_004556875.1 Ruminococcus flavefaciens | reverse complement strand
TATGCACTCACACAACGGTCTCGCTATCGGAAGTTTCAACGGCGACGCGCTTATTGACATCTCCGATAAGTGCAAACTTGAACTCACGGTTTCGGGCATAAAGGTCACGGGTATCGGAAGCTGCAAGGGAATCGCCACTATCATTTCCTCGGCAGATATCGCTATCTCCTGCACAGGCGCACAGGCTGTCGCTATCGGTTCGCTTGAGGACGGTGAGGGCAGTATCTACATCAAACAGGGCAAGATCAATATGAAGATGCGCTCAGGCAAAAACTCATGTATCGGTGCTATCAAGGGAAGCGTCAATACTAAGATCAAAAATGCTGAGATCTCGATCGACTCTGAAGGAGACGAGGTAACAGGTATCGGCGACGCTCTCGGCACAGGTAATGTAACTATTATCGATTCTCAGGTATCTATGGTCGTAAATGCAGGTAATCCTAAGGATATCGGCACTGAAAACGGCGATGTACAGATACAGAATTCAAACGTAAGCTCACTTGTAAACAACAAGAGAACTACTTACGCTAACAATTAAAAGCTTATTCTCCCCGCCTTGACTGGCGGGGATACATATGATATGAAAGGTAAGAATAAATATGAAACTTGGTATGGTTGGTCTGCCTAATGTAGGCAAAAGCACACTTTTCAACGCACTCACAAACGCTGGTGCAGAGTCAGCAAACTATCCGTTCTGTACTATCGAAAAGAACGTTGGTATCGTTTCTGTTCCCGATGAGAGACTGGACAAGCTGGCTGAAATGTATGAGCCTGATAAGTTCACTCCCGCTACCCTCGAATTCGTTGACATTGCTGGTCTCGTAAAGGGCGCATCAAAGGGCGAAGGTCTCGGAAACAAGTTCCTTGCTGATATCCGTGAGGTTGACGCTATCGTGCACGTTGTAAGATGCTTTGAAGACCCAAATATCATTCACGTTGACGGAAGCATAAATCCGCTCCGTGATATCGAAACTATAAATCTTGAGCTTATATTCTCAGATATCGAAATGATAGACAGACGTATCGACAGAGCTAAGAAGGCTGCAAAGGGCGATAAGAAGTATCTCGCTGAAGCTGAGTTCCTTGAAAGACTCAAGGCTCACCTCGAAAACGGAAAGTCTGCAAGAGGTTTTGACTTCACCGACGAAGAAAGAGAGCTTATCAAGTCAACTCCCCTGCTCTCAGCAAAGCCTGTTATTTATGCGGCTAATCTCAGCGAGGACGATTTCACAAACAATATCGAAAATAACGAAAACTACAAGGCTGTATGCGCTCTTGCTGCTGAGGAACACTCCGCTGTACTTCCTATCTGCGCGCAGATAGAGGCTGAGATCTCCGACATGGGTGACGAGGACAAGGCTATGTTCCTCAGTGAGCTTGGTCTTGAAGTATCGGGTCTAAACCGTATCATCAAGGAGGGCTATTCACTTCTCGGTCTTATTTCTTACCTCACCGCAGGCAAGCAGGAGGTACGTGCATGGACTATCACAAAGGGCACTAAGGCTCCGCAGGCAGCAGGTAAGATACACACAGACTTCGAGAAGGGATTTATCCGCGCAGAGGTCATCTCCTTCGACGACCTTATGGCTTGCGGAAGCATGGCTGCCGCTAAGGAAAAGGGGCTTGTCCGCCTTGAGGGTAAGGAATACGTTATGCAGGACGGAGATATAGTTCTGTTCAGATTTAATGTATAATAGGTAATAAAATGATCGGGCAGATTTTTGATAAAAACGAAAAAAGAACAATAGCAAGAAAAGTCCTCGAAGCCCTTAAAGACTGGTTCGAGGTGGATGAAAGCCGCGAGCAGTATATCCGCGAAAGTGCTGATCGGATCTTTATTGCAGCTAAAGAAAATAATGAATATGTTGGTTTTCTCTGTCTGAAAGAAACAGGAAGAGATACTGTTGAGCTTGCTGTAATGGGAGTTCTTATGGAGTATCACCGCAGCGGCATTGGTCGTCAGCTCTTTGAAAAGGCTAAGGCAATTGCTGTTTCAGAAGGATACTCATTTATGCAGGTAAAAACCGTTCAGATGGGAAAATACCCCGACTACGACAAGACCAATCTTTTCTACATAAGCTGCGGATTTAAAGAATTTGAGGTGTTCCCTGAATACTGGGACGAGGATAATCCCTGCCAGATATATGTTATGGCATTAAAATAAATCAAGGGCATAGGTGAAATTTTGCCATATAACTTTACAAATCCTTGTTAATAAAAAGCATATTTATATTACGATAAGTAATTAAACTAATT
>SFFP01000320.1 GCA_004556875.1 Ruminococcus flavefaciens | reverse complement strand
TTTCATACTCACGCACACGACGGTAAAAGGTATTTGCCGACATACCCATTCTCCGCATAAAGTCCCTGCCAGTGATATTCTTCGACTTCCATTCCCCATGAATACTCAGGATTTGTCTTTCTCAGATGGTCGAGCGCTTCACGGCGATGCGCAAGAAGCTTCTCATAGAGTCCGATATCATTCTTTTTCAGCGCTGTTTCAAAACGCATATTATGCTCTCTCAGAACTTTCAGTGCCTTCGGGTCGCGTCCGCTCAGTCTGCCTGCAATACGAAGCTTTCTGAGCTCTATAGCTTCCTCGATCTTTTCCTCACTTATACTAAGCTTTTCGGACAGCTCTTTAAGGTGAGCCTGTATATGCACAAGAAGCTCCTCCTGATCCATTTCACCGATACCTTTCCAGTTTTCATCGGCGTTGATTATCTCGTCAAGCTGTTCATCTGAATTCTTTTCACTGTCGATATTTTCAAGGAGCTTTTTCGCATACTTCTCCATTTCCTCATCTGCATCAGCCCCGAATGCCCACTCAAATTCAAGGCGCTCAAAGCTTTTTACAGGAAGCGCCTTTGCCTTTACCGCTTCAACGTCATCACACTCATACGGAGCACTGAACCCTGCATCAAGAAGCGCAGCCTGTATAGTCCTTCGACAATGCCCCTCCTCCACCATATTTTCAAGTCCGAGACTTCGGAAACGGTCATTGAGCGAACCGATATGAGATGCGAAATACAGCTTTATCCCCTTGTCATCAAGAGACTTTTTCAGTTCTGATATCTTATCCGCAGCGGTTATATCTATATTGCAGACCGCTCCCGAATCAACGATAACACAGCGTGTATCGTCCTTTAATGCGCTCTCGATATCCGATATAAAAATATTGATATTCGCAAAGTATAGGTTGCCTGCAAATCTGTAGAGAACAACGCCCTTCAGCGGCTTGGCATATGTATTTCTTTCAAGGCTGTGAAATCCTTCATGTCCTTCAATTACGCCGAGGAATGAGCGCTTTGGATTTGCTGTATTTATGATAACACTTACAAAAGAAAGTATTACACCTATCATTACGCCATAGACCGTACCGAATACAAGAACACCGAAAAATGCTCCGAAAAAGATGAAAAGCTCTCTTTTATCCTGTCGGAACAGTCTCTTTATCAGGTGAAATTCCACCGCGCCGAGAAGTGCGGAAATAACTATCGCCGTCAGCACAGGCACAGGAAGATACTGTATAAATCCTGTAGCAAATAAAAGTATACCCATCATAGACGCAGATGCGGCTATGGACATAAGCTGCGACTTTCCGCCGTATTGCTCGCCCATTGCACTTCTCGATACCGAGCCGTTGACAGGACAGCAGCCTGTGAATGAAGCAGCAAGATTTCCCAATCCATATACCATTATCTCGCGGTCATTGCTGAGCTTATAGCCGTTTTTTGAAGCATAGCTGCTGGACGCAAGAAGAGTCTCAGCCATGATAACAACTGCTATCGTAAAACTTGTAGTCAGCACCTCTGTCAGCATATCGGCTTCAAAGTGAGGGAGCTTCCACGCAGGAAGTCCGCGCTCAATATTTTCAAGCCTCGCAACTCCGTGCTTTTCCGCAAAGCCTGTGTAACCAAGAATTGCTCCGCCTATCATGACGAATACGGACATCGGAAGCTTCGGCACAAGTTTTTTCGCACAGAGAAGCACTGCAAGTGAGATACTGCCAAGAAGCAATGATGTAATATTAAAGCTTTCACGGCAGGTCTTTACAATATGGCTGCAAAGCTCCAGTATCTCTCCCCTTCCGCTTGTACCGCCAAGTATCTTCGGTATCTGCATGAAGATTATAGTTGTGGATATTCCGCTTATAAAACCGCCCATGACAGGTGTCGATATGTAAGTTACTACTTTTCCCGCCTTTAACAGCGACATTACTATGAGCCACACTCCAACAAAAAAGCTTATGACAGGTACAAGTCTCACCGCCTCTGCCGAGCCGCTATCTATGCCTATTGAAGCGAGAAAAGCTCCCACAAGTGCGGCAGGTGCAGCATCTACGCCGAATATGAACTGCCTTGATGTGGAAAAAAGTCCGAATATGAGTATGGGAAATATAGAACCGTACAGTCCATAGACCGCAGGAAGTCCCGATACCTGTGCATATCCCATTGAGATAGGGATAGATACAAGCGCTATTATTATTCCTGTGTATGTATGCTAAAATAAAACTGAGCCAGTCAGGGCAAAAATGATAATAAAAAAGTGAGCCACTAATAATAAAAATCCTGTATAATAAGAGAAAGAG
>SFFP01000319.1 GCA_004556875.1 Ruminococcus flavefaciens | reverse complement strand
CGTTTTCCCTTTCCGGTTTTATTATTTTTATTCTACCAGATTTTTGGGTGTTTGTCGACTGCTCTTTCAGTATAACACTTCAATCTGTATTCTGAATGTATTTAAAGCAACAACGCACTTATCATGTTACAGCAAGGAGAAATCGCTCTCCTTGCTGTTTTTTATTCAAGCTGACCTTTCTTTCTCTTGGCAGCCTGTTCGTTCTGCATATATCGGGCAAGCGTTCTCTGACTGTCACGCTTCTGCTGTGCAAGCCTTGAAAGCCTGTCCGCTTCTTTCTTATATGCGCTACGCTCCGCACTTAGCTCGGCATATTCCTTTCGGGTATTTTCAAGCTCCGCTTTCAGCTTGCTGAGTTTCGGTATATGACCGTCGGGAAACAGCTCTATCAGCTTCTTGTAAGCCTTATTATACTCGTCAAGCTCGTGGCAAAAATCGCTCTTGTACTTGGTTTTTGCCTTACCCTCCAGAGAGGTATATTTCTTGTGATACTCCACAAATTCATGATACTTCTCGATAGCCGGAATTTGCTCCTCCAATTCATGAATACGATGGCTCATGGTCATTTGCGGCATTGACATAACGGTGAACTTCGCAAGAGCCTTATGAGCTGCACTTTCCAATTCTTCGAGGGTGGAGTTGCTTGCGTTCATCTCGTTGAGTGCCTTGCTCACCACCTTCATATTCTCACGGTCTGCCCAATTTTGTAAGCCCTTAGATTCCTGAAATCTCTCGGCTGTGGTGCGAATGATCTTAGCTTTCGGGCTGTGCGACATTTGGTACTTGTAACTCTCGATACGCTTTTTGATCTGCTGACTCTCATAAAAGTAGCCCAGCGTTTTGGCTCTTGTAAACTTCGCCCTCGGATTGCGCTCTTTCTGCTCTGCAAGCATAAATTTCAGGTCTATCTTGTGGTCGGGATTGTAGTCAACAAGAATGCCGAAATCAGCGCACTTCGCAAGGAAATCATCAAAGTTCTCACTGACCTTGATAACCTCGTCAATGGCTCTTTTAAGCTGTTCTTTCCACGACAAATTCTGCTGGTCAAGCTCCCATTCCCAATGGCTCTTGCCCTTTGAAAGATGCGGATTTTCGATGATAGAAAGTCCGTGTTTCCTGCAAAGTTCGTCCGAAATCGTGCGGAGTTTGCTCCACGCTCTGTCGGGTATCTTGCCCTGATTATACTCAGTCTCAAAGGTGTGTCCCGTGTAGTAGTTCACATTGTTCACGATGATGTGATTGTGGATATGCTCGTGGTCGCAATGGACGGCTAAAACATACTGGTATTCGTTATTAAAAAGCGCCTTGCAAAGCTCCTGCCCGATAAGCAAAGCCCGTTCAGGAGTGACCTCTCCGGGGGCAAACGATTGTATTATGTGCTGGCACTCGCTTCGGCTTCGTCCTGTGCCGACACACTCTCGGATATTTTTGAATTGTTCTGATGCTCCACATGGAGTAGATACGCACAAGTTGCTAACAACATATTTGCGGTCTGCGGTTTTGTCTGGGTTGCAGATATAAGCAATTGCACCGTATGTTCCCGTGTGAATCGTATGGATACGAGTAACTGCCAAACTTCCTCTAACCTCTCTTTCATATCGGCAATATCTTCATCGTAGAGCTTGCCGCCTTTATTGACACGGTGGGCTACCTGATTGAACGAATTGGAGATAGACGATATGTACCGTGCTATCTGCTTTATGTCCTCGGTATCTTCCTCAACATTCATAACGGTGAGTGCAGAATATCTGCAAAAATCGCCCCTGCTTCTGAACGATGTTTCAGCATATCGGCGGTTGATCGCTTCAAGTTCCATATCGTTCACTCGGAATGTGATAAGGTGCTTGCGGACTTCGCTCGGCTCAGTGTCCTGCGGTGGTGATTCTCCCTCGGAGGTTTCGGGCGGTTCTGTGAAATCTACCTCGCCCGATTCCGTGACTTCCAACATTGGAACAGGCTCGGCAGCGGTGTCCTCGTTGGTATCCATTTCGGTATTATCGGACAGCATATCCGCCTGCATTTCGTCCGCATAGGTGTGGGCAAGTTCTTCCGCAAGTTTCTCGACTTGCCCCAGCTTGAACAGCTTTGCAAGGAAACCCTTTTCGGGCTTTTTGAATATTGACATTGTGTCTCCTTTCTGTATCTCGGTCGGCTATGCCGACCTCTCAGGGGTCTTAGGGGAATTTTCCCCTTGGAATTGTCAAGAAATGTGCAGTCATAGAATACCCAAAATCTGAAATAGGCATATATCAGGCAGCGTGATGAGATCGTTGCTTTGAATTTCTTAGTG
>SFFP01000318.1 GCA_004556875.1 Ruminococcus flavefaciens | reverse complement strand
TGCTATAAGGGAGATGTAATCATTTCGGGCTTCATCGATCTCCCGAAGCCTTTTCTGGATCTCCTTTGTTTCTTTCATGCTTACCCCTGCCAGTGCTTGTTCCACATTGCTTTTAAGCAGTTCCTTTATATTATCCTTGCAGTCATAGTACTCATTAATGGCTGACAGTATTGCTCTGTGCAACTTATCTTCATGAATTGAAGGTGATTGCTTGCAGTAGCGGTTACCATTATCAAATCTACTAACACATCGCCATACCGGACATTTTCTGCCGTGTATGTTCCATGTCTGCCGCCTATATGCTGATCCACATTCTGCACATACCATTATTTCACTTAAAGCATATTTGCCTGAATATCGTCCTTGCTGTGACAATGTTTTTTCACTCTTTTTACGCATTGATGATCTTCGAGCAAGTTCCTGTTGTACAAGGTTATATGTATCTCTGTCAATTATCGCATCATGTGCATCTGTAACAAGATATTTTGCACGTTCTCCTTTGTTCTTGGCCTTCTTAAGAGTTCAAGCACATTGAGTATATCGCTCTCAAGCTGGTCCTGAAGTGCGATTGTCGAAGTAGCGATTATCATCTGCTTGCGCTCACGGAAATACTGAATGACCAGCGGAACCAGATATGCTATTGACTTTCCAATTCCCACCTCAGCCTCGACAGCAAGCGACTTATTATCGACTATTGCCTGAGCTATCTCCTGCGACATGGCTATCTGCCCCGGGCGCCTCTGGAGCCCGTTCTTCTCGTCGTTCTTAAAGAAACTATCCACCGCTGAATTCAGCGTTAATTCTTTTATTTTCATTATTTCACCTACTCATGTTTATGAACTTCAAGGCTTATCTTCAAAGCCTTATCTATTTTTCTGATGTCCTTTTCATTGAGCGTACCTAAATACTTCTTTAGTCTGTATATAGAGATCGTCCTGACCTGCTCAGTCAGCACACAGCCTATATACTTCTTCAGGATACCGTAATGTATGATGACATGATTGGGGATATCATTTTTCATTCTGGATGTAATGGGTACAATGATAGTTGTATCTGCGTAGGCATTGCCCTTATTGTTCTGTACTATCACAACAGGTCGTTCATTTGCCTGCTCAGAGCCCACACCTTGTCCCAGATCTGCAACGTAGATATCCCCACGTTTAGGTAATAAGGTCATATAACTCTCCTTTATATGTATACGGA
The DNA here is from genome assembly GCA_004556875.1 of Ruminococcus flavefaciens. GTDB lineage: Bacteria > Bacillota > Clostridia > Oscillospirales > Ruminococcaceae > Ruminococcus > Ruminococcus flavefaciens_S. Next base: position 1,097 of record SFFP01000318.1, on the reverse strand, counting down.
GCTGCCGGGAAGCAGCTCCGATTTGTCGTTGTCAGCATATATCGTTTCATATACTGACGCACCCCTGCTCGGGGTACTTTACCGTCACTATGCGCGACGGCATTTTCCTTAATCAAAGGCCTCGGATATTCTCTTACCATTTCTGGCACCCTCCCAGGTGGGGAGCACACAAGCCGAACAGAGTCCTCGCTGTTCACGCAGATCTTTGTCTCTCTGCCCTTACGGGATCAGAGCCGTTGGTACGGACGGGCGCGCAAGTCGGCTGTCATTGCCATAATAGGAGTGGCTATACTCCTACCGCCATGCTCATATTTATCGCTCGCTCGTTTCCGAGGTCGTGGCGTATGGATGCCCGCGGCTCGCAGGTTCTTTTCCCTGCACCGATCTTGCTGCACACTTGTGTGCTGCTATTCAATTTTCAAGTTTCTGAAAGGCTTTTTTATTTGCCCCTCTACTTATAAAGGAATGGGAGAGGCATTTTGCACAGTCTTTTTACAATATTTTTTTCATTTTACTAATTGCACTTTCTAAAGAGCTCCGAACTGCATATCTTTGAACTCCTTCAATTTTTGCAATTTCACGTTCTGTTAACTGCTCATAATAAAACATCTTTATTCTTCTTTTCTGCTTATCTGTAAGCTTTTTCATTGCCTTCTGAACTTCGTTCTCTGTCTCACGTTGATCAATAAGATCCTCTACAGGATGAGCTTCAATATCCAACGGGTTAAGCTGATGCTCACCATTCTCATCCTCAATTATTTCTTCAGAATACCCTTCGATATTATGGTATTTGGAATATCTATGCTTCTCCCTGTCTTCATTTCCAAAAAATCTGTTGTATTCCTCGGCCATTGACTTGAATTTATCCGTCGATACAATTATCATGCCTTTTGTTTTCGGATGCTTTACTGTGATATCAAGATCGTCAGATACTATAATGTACTTTGGTCCGACGAAATCAGGGTACAGCACTTTAGTGCAAATGAAGTAGAATCCCTTCTGGTTGATGATCTTCTCGACCTTCTCCATGTCGATCTTGCAATAGATTTTTCCCATTTTAGTGTCCTTTCTGCGGACACAAAAATGGAGCCTGCATA
>SFFP01000317.1 GCA_004556875.1 Ruminococcus flavefaciens | reverse complement strand
ATGTGATATAAAAGAATAATAAATATGAGAATGCCCGAAAGTGATTCTGATCGAATACTTTCGGGCATATATTTTTTGTCAAACCTTCCAGCCAATGGCAAGTTCTCTTGAATTTACGAAATTACGATAAATTCCGTCCTTATTCATAAGTTCATCATGTGTACCGCGCTGAGCGATATGACCCTTATCAATAACAAGTATCTGATCTGCATTTCTGACGGTTTTGAGTCTGTGAGCGATCATGATAATTGTTTTTTCGCGTGTAAGTGCATCAATCGCTTCAACGAGTTCCTTTTCATTTTCCGGATCTACATTTGCTGTTGCTTCATCAAGAATTATTACAGGCGCGTCCTTCATGATAGCTCTTGCTATGGACAGACGCTGTTTCTCACCGCCTGAAAGGCTTGCGCCGCCTTCACCGATAACTGTATCGTATCCTTCGGGAAGCTTCATGATAAAGTCGTGACAGCAAGCCTGCTTTGCGGCCTTGATAACCTTTTCCATAGGCGCATCAGGCTGTCCGAAGCGTATATTGTTTGCGATAGTATCATTGAAAAGGTATACATTCTGAAAAACAAAGCTGAAATTCTTCATCAGGCTGTCGATACTGTAATCCTTTACGTTTTTGCCGCCGAGAAGCACTTCTCCGCCGTCAACATCCCAGAAACGAGAGATAAGGTGGCAGAGCGTAGTCTTACCGCCGCCGCTCGGACCGACGATAGCAGTAGTTGTCTTTTCGGGGATATGCAGAGATACTCCATCGATTATCTTTCTGTCATCATATGAGAAAGATACATTTTTCAGGTCAATATCAAAATTTGCAGGCTTGATATCTTCACCGTCGATATCGATAGTAGGAAGCGAAAGTATTCCGTTTCCCTTGTTTACAGAAAGCTCAATTCCTCGCATAAGTGATGAATAAGAACCTGCGGCTTCAAGCTCGCCGAATACAATAAAAGAGCATATTATCATAACTATACAGTTGAGAAGCGTCATTGTACCGTTGATACAGAAAATTATTGACATTACGCATATAACTACGCCCAGAAGCTTCGAGAAGATATTCTGCAATGTCATAAACGGTATGAATGTCATCTCCATGTCTGTATTAGCTTTTGTATTTACATCAACAGCGTCGTCAAGCTGACGGCTTTTCTTGCCTACAAGATTGTAAGCCTTTACCTCTGAGATACCGTGAAGATATTCTATTACCTTTTCAACAAGACGGCTGTCAGCCGCGTCCTTTTTTGGAGATATCTTTATGCTCTGCTTCTGCATAAAGCTGTTTATCAGGAAATACAATGCCATTCCGATGATTGAAACTATTCCGATACGGATATCAAATATACATATCATGAGAACTACCATTGCTGATGCAAGGACTGCCTTTGTTACCATCATGATAACTCTTGTTGCTACATCTGCAAGATTTTCCATTGTGTTGGTAGCCACAGATGTGATATATCCGAGACTGTTTTTATTGAAATAACCCATAGGAAGATATCTTAGATGTTCGGCTATCTCTATACGCTTCTGCGCACAGGTATTGTATCCTCCCTCTGTCTGAAGCATCTGTGAAGAATAGCTGAGTACAGCATTTCCGATTACACCGAGAACTACTATACCAAGACTGAGCAGTATTGTTGCTGTTGTAACATTCTTATCAAGAACTGCTTTAAGCATTACCCATATTGCAGGTATTTTCAGAGCATCAAAAAAGGCTTTGAATACTCCGAGAACTATGGATATCTTAAACTGTCTCCGCTCTTTTTCATTACAGAATGCGAAGAACTTCTTCATGATCTCAAGCACTCTTTTTTCCTCCCTCTGCTGTATCCTTTACTGAAACATGAGCATTCCACATCTGCTCATAAAGTCCATGCTTTGCAAGGAGCTGTTCATGTGTTCCGCAGGAATCAACTCTGCCGTCTTTGATAACGAATATCTTATCACTGTCTGTAATAGTTGAAAGTCTGTGAGCAATAACAATAAGTGTCTTGCCTTTTACAAGCTTAGCAACAGACGACTGTATAATAGCTTCGTTTTCGGGGTCTGTGTAGGCTGTTGCTTCATCGAGAATAACTATAGGAGCGTCCTTGAGCATAGCTCTTGCTATTGCTATCCTCTGTCTCTCACCGCCTGAGAGATGTCCGCCTGCACCGCCGACAATTGTATCATATCCGTTTTCAAGTCCCATAATGAAGTCATGGCAGCCGCAGCGCTTTGCAGCATCTATTACCTCTTCATCTGATGCGCCCTCTCTGCCCATGCGGATATTCTCCATGATAGTATCATCAAAAAG
>SFFP01000316.1 GCA_004556875.1 Ruminococcus flavefaciens | reverse complement strand
GGTGTTCTTCATATAAATGAGCCTGTTGAGATCGTTGGTATCAAAGAGGAGACAAAGAGCACTGTTGTTACAGGTATCGAGATGTTCCGTAAGCTTCTTGATGAGGCTCAGGCAGGAGATAATATCGGAGCACTTCTTCGTGGTGTTCAGAGAACTGAGATCGAAAGAGGACAGGTTCTTGCTAAACCGGGTTCAGTTACATGCCACAAGAAATTTACAGCTCAGGTTTACGTATTAACAAAAGATGAAGGTGGACGTCATACTCCTTTCTTCAACAACTACAGACCACAGTTCTACTTCAGAACAACTGACGTTACAGGTGTTATCAGCCTTCCGGAAGGAACAGAGATGTGCATGCCTGGAGATAACGTAGAGATGACAATCGAGCTCATCCACCCGATCGCTATGGAGCAGGGTCTTACTTTCGCTATCCGTGAAGGTGGACGTACTGTAGGATCAGGACGTGTTGCTACAATCATCGAGTAATATTCGCGAAGGCAATAAGCCGTGCAAATAAGTGAATAAAATCAGGGAAGAATGCTTGCATTCTTCCCTGTATTTTTTTGCTTATTTATAGGGCGCAAGCCTGCGACCGAGCGGCTATGCTGCGAGGTTAGCACGGCTTATTGCGTCTTTCATTTCCTCTTTTAATTGACAATTTCTATTTTATTTTGTATATTTGAACAGAAAGTTAGCGACGGTTAACATTTAGGAAGTCATAGCCAATACGCTTCCCGATACTTCTCGCCGCTATATTTAGGTATGTGGGTTAGATAATGCTAACAAACAAAAGTAAAAGTAGATCAAAGATGACAGAGGAACAATTAAATGGTAGACAAAAAACTTCTCGGATTACTCGGAGAAAATAAGAAGTACATTTTTATAACGGTTGCATTGATGGTGATAGGGCTTTTGGCGAGTATTACAGTCACTGCATGTATATGTTATGCGATCAGGCTTACGGCTGAATCGGATATTCACAGCATGGATATGAAGATATTCCTTTGGCCGTTACTTATCGCAGCAGCAGGTATTCTTGTAAGGTATATATCATCCCGTTTCGTGGGTGAACTTAAGGATATTATCGGCAGAAAAGCAAAAAAGGAGCTGAGGGATCGTATCTACAATAAGATCGTAAAGCTCGGAGTCCGTTCTACGGATGGAATGAGTATGGCAGGATTGACTCAGGTATCAATGGAAGGCGTTGAGCAGCTTGATCTGTACTACTCTAATTATATACCGCAGTTTTTTTATGCGATGATCGCTCCTGTTATTTTATTTCTCATAACAGTGTGGATCGACTGGCATGTAGCTTTAGTTCTTCTTGCATGTGTTCCGCTTATCCCTGTTTCGATCATTGCGGTATCAAAGTATGCAAAAAGGATATTCGTGAAGTATTGGGGCAAATATACATCTATGGGAGACAGCGTTCTTGACAGCGTTCAGGGACTTAAGGAGCTGAAGATATTTAATGCAGATGGCGAACAGCATAAAAAGATGAACCGGACAAGCGAGGAGTTTAGAAAGATAACGATGAAGGTTCTCGTGATGCAGCTTGTCAGTACTACCATTATGGACGTTGTGGCATATGGCGGTGCGGGACTCGGTATAGCCCTTGCGATATTCGGTGTGGTGAACAGAGGTCTTTTTCCTTTTGCGGCATTATTTCTGATACTCGTAGCTGCGGAGTTTTTTCTGCCTCTGCGTGCCTTTGGTTCGGCTTTCCATGTGGCGATGAACGGAGTAAGCGCCGGAAACAAGATACTTTCATTGCTTGAACAGCCGGATCCTGTTTGGGGAACAGAAGAAGTTTCCGATACAGAGATCAGGGTTGAAAATGTTGACTTCACATATGACGGTAAGAGAGATGTGCTGAAAAATGTAAGCATGACATTCCTTAAGAACGGCATGACATCTATAGTCGGAAAATCGGGATGCGGTAAATCTACGGTGGTAAATATGCTTTTCGGCGCTTTCAGACCGAAAAAAGGCAGTGTAACCGTTGGCGGAAAATCAATAGACAGCCTGTCTCGTGAAAGCTATTATTCGCATCTTGCCGTAGTCAGCTATAACACATATATCTTCAACGAAACGGTAAGAGAGAATTTTATGCTGGCAGATAAGAATGTGACTGATGAAAAGATATTTGCAGCGCTTGAAAAAGTGAACCTTGCTGATTTTATCCGGGAAAACGGTGGCCTTGACAAGGTGATCACAGAGGATGCTGCCAATATATCAGGCGGCCAGAAGCAGCGTCTTGCGCTTGCGGTCAATCTTGTGGCTGATAAGGATATATATGTATTTGATGAAGCGAC
>SFFP01000315.1 GCA_004556875.1 Ruminococcus flavefaciens | reverse complement strand
TAAATAAAGACGTGTATAAATCAGGTGGTATTTACAGCTTCCATTCCAAATTCAAACCTGGAGAGCAAGAGCATCCGGCTCGGCCTTATTTTTCAAGTACTGATTATTACAGGACACTTTATATCTGCGAAGAACAGTCATGTAACTGGATGGGACTTTCACCGGTGAAAAAATGTCCATTCTGCGGAAATGACAACATCCAACAAAAGTTTATTTTGAAACCATGGGGATTTGCACCGGTTAATGGTAGAAAGCAAAGTGAAAATGATGATGACGATGATATTTCATATGCTGAAAACCCAAGCTATTCTATTACACCTTCAGAAGAGGAAATGATAGATGTAAAATCATATGATAATCTAAGATATTCAAAGCGTGACGATGATCCAATTATTATAGTGAACAAAGGGCCTAAATTAAAAGGCTTCATGGTATGTAAAGAATGTGGAGCTGCTGTTCCAGGTGATGATCCTGCTCCACTTTCAAAATTGTTCAAGCCTTTCGTGCATCCACATAACAACTTTTATTGCCGCCATCCTGCTTCACAAATTACCAATACTTATTTAGGAAGTCAATTCAGAACAGATATGGTCGTGTATGAGATAGCATTACCATATGATAAAATTAATGTTGATCCCCAAGAGTTATGGATTCACAGAGCAGGTCAGACTATGGCAGAAGCAATGACACTTGCAGGCGGCCGCCTTTTGGACATCGAATTCAATGAAATACGAAGCGGTTATCGTTTGCGTTACGATAATGCACAGGAAAAAGCCTTTGTTGATGTTTTCTTATTTGACAGTCTGTCAAGCGGTGCGGGTTACTGTTCTGCATTAGCTGATCGCACTGAGGAATTAATGGCTGAAATCAGAAATGTACTAAGTGAGTGTCCGGCAAAGTGTGATAGTGCCTGTCACGAATGTTTGATGCATTTTTGGAATCAGAGAGTACAAAATAACTTGGATAGGTTTGCAGCATTACAATTATTAGATTGGTGTCAACAATCTGTCCTTCCTGCACCTTTATCCTATGAAGATCAAGAAAAATTACTTGCTCCATTAAAAGCTCTTGGTTCAGATTATATTATTGAAGCCCGTGAGCAGAAACACTACTTGATAGAAAATGGTAGATCACATAGAATAATGGTGTTGCCTGCGATGTGGAGCAAACATTATAGCGAAATACCTTCCAATGTGATTACTGTATCTGACAAATTACTGAAATATGCTTTACCAAAAGCAGATGCCGTAATTCGTGAACAGCTTTAATCATGTGTATTTCACAAACCATAGCCTATTGGCGCACCCATTTTCTGTTCCACATAAGTCCGATTAGTCATTGTGGAGCATACCACAACAGGCACAAACCCTATTGGAACTGAATAACCGCAAGCTCTCGGAAACGCTCTGTAAGCGTTTCTGAGGGCTTTTTCTTTTCAGCGGTTAGTTTTCCGTTACGCAGGCTCAGACGGCTCTGTGGGGCATTTCCGTTCGCCAGACGGTCAAGCTGAGGTCTGCTCGGTAATGCCGTGACGGAGTTCATACTCACGCACACGGCGATAAAAGGTGTTTGCCGACATATCCATTCTCCGCATAAAGTCCCTGCCTGTGATGTTCTTCGCTCGCCATTCCCCATAGAGCTGCCCGAACCTTGTCCAATCGGTGGGGATAGGCTTTCGCCCGGTGTACTTGCCCTGAGCCTTAGCAATCTCGATGCCCTCACGCTGTCGCTGTTTGAGCTGTTCACGCTCCAACTGTGAGAGAGCTGCGAACACGGTCAACATGAATTTCCCCGTAGGCGTGTCGGTGTCGATTTTCTCCTTGTGGCTGATGAGGGTAACACCTTTGTCGGTGAGGGTGTCGATGGTGTTCAGCAAGTCCTTCGTGGAGCGTCCGAGACGGCTGATGCTCTCCACATAGAGCGTATCGCCCTCACGCACATAGTCAAGCATTGCCCTGAGCTGAGGGCGGTCGGTGTTCGCTCCTGACAGCTTCTCGGAGAAGATGCGGTCAACCTGATAACTGCACATGATCTCCTGCTGTCTCGCTGTTTCCTGATGCTCCGTAGAAACACGGATATAACCTATTTTGCTCATAGTATCGTCCTTTCTTTATTCAAGTGTATTTTTATTTCTGTGTTTCGCCTGTGTCCTCTGACGGCTTTTCTCCCTCTCACGCTTCATGTACTGCTCATTAAGATACTGGCGCACCTGTCGGGTATACCGAAATGCCGTGTCATGTTTGAGAAGATATGCCTTGTGTTCGGGCATAATGGCTTTACGCTTATCTTTCAACTGCTTTGACAGCGCTGCAAGCTCG
>SFFP01000025.1 GCA_004556875.1 Ruminococcus flavefaciens | reverse complement strand
TGCGAAGGGAGGAGTTAATCAATGGCAGCTGTAAACCGAAGAGACCCAAAGTCTATAGCATTTAAAACATCTGCTTATATATTTTGCGGACTCCTCACTATTTTGAGTTTAATGCCATTCGTTATAATGATCGTTAACTCCACAAGAAGCACTCCGCAGATCCAGAGCCATGCTATTTCATTCATCCCGTCCAAGTATCTGTTGAAAAACTATGCTTGTTTTGCGGGCAGAGACTTTAAACCATTTCTTGGTTTCAAGAACTCTCTTATCATATCTGTTGGAGCAACAGTATGTAACATTTATTTCTCAACAATGACTGCTTTTGCACTCGTTGCTTACGACTGGAAGCTCAGAAAACCGTTCTTTACAGTTATCATGGCTGTACTTATGATACCTGCACAGGTAACATCTATCGGTTTCTATCAGTTTATGCACAATATTGGCTGGATCAACAGCTATCTGCCGCTGATACTTCCGTCAATTGCAGCTCCTACAACCGTATTCTTCATGCGACAATACATGATCCCATCACTTCCAATGGAAATTCTTCAGTCAGCAAGAATTGACGGCGCAGGTGAATTCAGGATCTTCAACCAGATCGTACTTCCTATGATGAAGCCGGCTATGGCTACACAGGCTATCTTTACTTTCGTTGCAAGCTGGAACCAGCTGTTCTTACCTCAGATCCTTCTGACAGATAAGGAAAAGTATACAATGCCTATAATGGTAAGCCTTCTCAACGGCGACTCATACAAGACAGAATTCGGCGCTGTTTACCTCGGACTTCTGCTTACAGTAATTCCGATACTTATAGTGTACTTCCTGCTTTCAAAACACATCATCGCAGGTGTTGCACTCGGCGGCGTAAAGGGCTGATGTATTCTTTAAAATTATCACATTTTTCTTTCTTAAATCTTAGAGGACTGTACCGAAAGGTGCAGTCCTCTTTGAATTTGCGGATAATATTTCCTTAGACCTTGAAATTAATAAAAAAACGTGGTATAATAAAAATACTAATACAATGACACGGAGGAACACTATATGTTATCTGATATCGAAATCGCTCAGAGCGCTGAAATGAAGCGTATTACTGAGATCGCAGCAGGTCTTGGGATAGCCGAGGAGGACATCGAGCCTTACGGACACTACAAAGCTAAGCTCTCAGAAGACCTTTTTACTAAGCTTGCTGACAATGAGGACGGAAAGCTTGTACTTGTCACAGCTATCAATCCTACACCTGCCGGTGAAGGCAAGACCACAGTCAGTGTCGGACTTGCTGATGCTATGCGCAAAATTGGAAAAAAATCAGTTCTTGCACTTCGTGAACCTTCGTTAGGACCTGTTTTCGGTATGAAGGGCGGTGCTGCCGGCGGCGGCTATGCTCAGGTCGTTCCTATGGAGGACATCAACCTTCACTTTACAGGTGATATGCACGCAATTACAGCTGCAAACAATCTTCTCTGCGCAATGATAGACAATCATCTCCAGCAGGGAAATGCTTTACAGATAGATCAGCGCAGGATAATGTTCAAGCGCTGTATGGATATGAATGACCGCGCACTGAGAAATATCCTCATCGGACTCGGCGGCAAGGCTAACGGTATCCCTCGTGAGGACGGCTTCAATATTACAGTTGCTTCTGAGGTAATGGCTATACTCTGCCTCGCTTCCGATATCGCTGACCTCAAGGAGAGACTGGGAAATATTCTTGTTGCTTATAATCTCAGCGGTGAGCCTGTCTATGCAAAGGATCTCGGCTGCACAGGTGCTATGACTGCTCTTCTCAAGGACGCACTCAAGCCAAATCTTGTTCAGACTCTTGAAAATACACCTGCATTTATTCACGGCGGACCTTTCGCAAATATCGCTCACGGCTGCAACTCAATGAGAGCTACAAAGCTTGCACTCAAGCTTGGCGATTATGTTGTTACTGAGGCAGGCTTTGGTTCTGATCTTGGCGCTGAAAAGTTCCTTGACATTAAGTGCAGAGTAGGCGGACTTGCTCCGTCATGCGTAGTTATCGTAGCTACGATAAAGGCTCTGAAGTACAACGGCGGCGTTCAGAAGCAGGATCTTGCAAAGGAAAATATGTGGGCACTTGAAAAGGGTATCGAGAACCTGAGAACTCACATCGAGAATATGCACAAGTATCACGTTCCTGTTGTTGTTGCTATCAACAGATTTGCGACAGATACAGATGAAGAGATAAAGTTTGTTCAGAATTTCTGCGCTGATATGGGCGTTGAAGTATCTATGTGCGAGGTATTCGCAAAGGGCGGCGAAGGCGGCAAGGATCTTGCTCAGAAGGTATGCGAGACTATCGACCTTGTAAGCGGAAATGACTTCAAGCCGATCTATGATACTCACGCTACTATCAAGGATAAGGTAGAGAAGATCGCTAAGGAGATCTACCGTGCTGAGGGAGTTGTATTTACTCCGCAGGCTGAAAAGGCTATCAAAGAGATCGAGAGCATCGGTTTCTGGGATCTGCCGATATGTGTTGCAAAGACACAGTATTCACTTTCCGATAATCCAAATCTTCTCGGAAAGCCTAAGAACTTCAAGATAACTGTTCGTGACGCTCGTCTTTCATCGGGCGCAGGATTTGTTGTTATATATACAGGCGATATCCTTACAATGCCCGGACTTCCGAAAGCTCCTGCTGCACTGAATATCGACTGCGACAATAACGGCAATATCACAGGACTTTTCTGATATGAAGATAATTACTCATTCACCGCAGGAGACTATCGAGGCTGCAAAAAAGCTCGGAGGTCTCCTCAGAGCGGGAGATATGATAGCGTATAAGGGCGGTCTCGGCGCAGGCAAGACCACTTTCACAAGAGGACTTGCAATAGGCATGGGACTGGGCGATAACGTTACTTCGCCTACTTTTGCCCTTGTAAACGAGTACCGCGGAGAGAATATGACGCTCTACCATTTTGATATGTACCGCATTGAGACTGAAGAGGGGCTGGAGACTACCGGTTTCTATGACTATCCCTTTGACGAGAACGTTGCGGCTGTGGAATGGTCTGAGAATATCGCCGAATTTCTCCCTAAAGACACTATTTACATCACTATAAACAGCATTGGCGAAAATGACAGAGAAATTATAATTGAGGACGGTGGAAGATTTGCTGCTGCTTGGGATTGATACATCGGGAAAGACAGCTTCCGCAGCACTTTTTGACTCGGAGTCTGAGCTGTTTCTCGCTCAGAGCACCGTGTATACTCAAAAGACACATTCACAGGTGATAATGCCCATGGTCAAGGACGTTCTTGCACAGGCAGGAAAAGAGCTTTCAGACCTTGACGGCATAGCTGCTGCAAACGGACCCGGTTCGTATACAGGACTCAGGATAGGAGTTGCGGCTGTAAAGGCTCTCAGCTTCGGACTTGGCGTTAAATGCTGCGGAGTTTCGACTCTGCTGGGACTTGCCTGCAGCAACCTTGCCTATAAAGGACATATATGTGCCATCATGAAGGCAAGGGGAGAGCTGGTTTACACCTGTACCTATAAGAGCGACGGCTACTGCGTTGAGCAGGCCACAGAGGAGCAGATAATCTCTCGTGATGAGCTGGCAATGTACCTTGCGCTCAATGTTAAGGAGGCTTTGCTCTGCGGCGATGGAGCGGCTGAATTTTACAACACATACAATTCTCCTGCATTTATTATCGCTCCGCCTCAGGGAAGGCTTCAGAGTGCTGTGGGCGTGTGCCTTGCAGGAGTTTCAAGAAAGCTTACAGAGCCTGACGAGCTGGAGGTATCCTATCTTCAGAAGGTAAAGGCTGAAAAGGATCTGGAAGCTAAAAGCAAGTAATTCACTATAAATGGAGATGTTTAGAATGATAGCAATAGGCTGTGACCACGCAGGTGTGGAAATGAAAAAGGCAATTATCGAAGAGCTTTCTGCAAAGGGATTTGAGTTCAGGGATATGGGCACAGATGGTGAACCCTGCGATTACCCTGTAATTGCTGAAAAGGTATGCAAAGAGGTACTTGACGGAAACTGTGAAAAGGGTATCCTTATCTGCGGTACAGGCATCGGTATGTCCATTGCTGCAAATAAGTTCAAGGGAATAAGAGCTGCACTTTGCTCAGACTCTTTCTCTACACGTTTCACACGTCTGCACAACAACGCAAACGTTATGTGCATGGGCGCAAGAACTCTCGGACAGGGTCTTGCCTGTGAGCTTGCTGAGATTTTCCTTACTACGGGATTTGAGGGCGGCCGTCATCAGAGACGTATCGACCTTATCACCGAGATCGAGAATAAAAACTGAAAGGGGCTATTATTATGGCAGAATTACACATCATTGACCATCCGCTGGTACAGCATAAGATCTCACTTCTCAGAGACAAAAACACAGGTACTAAGGAATTCCGTGAGCTTGTTTCAGAGATCGCGATGTTCATATGCTATGAGGCTACAAGAGACCTTCCTCTGAAGGAGATCGAGCTTGAAACTCCTCTTGCAGTTGCAAAGACAAAGATAATCTCAGGCAGAAAGCTTGCTTTTATACCTATTCTCCGTGCAGGACTCGGCATGATAGACGGTGTAACAACACTTGTTCCTGCTGCAAAGATCGGTCATATCGGACTTTTCCGTGACCCTGAGACAAAAATACCTGTGCAGTATTACGCAAAGATGCCTGACGACATCGAAGAGCGTGACGCTATTATAGTTGACCCTATGCTTGCTACAGGAAACTCAGCTGTTGCAGCTATCAACGAGCTGAAAAAATTAGGCGTTAAGCATATCAAGTTCATGTGCATCATCTGCTCACCTGAGGGTGTTGAGGCTGTTCAGAAGGCTCACCCCGATGTTGAGATATACGCAGGAGTTATGGACGAAAAACTCAACGAGGACAAGTACATCGTTCCGGGCGTTGGTGACGCAGGCGACAGAATTTTCGGAACAAAATAAGCATTTCAGGAGAGCTGAGGATCATATGAGTCGGTCTTTCGGCTCTCTTTTTATAAAAACGGTGAAAAATAATGGCGAAAATAATTGATATTACTCCTGAGAAAAAAGAGGAACTTGCGATATTCACAGGTCTTTCAGAGCCGCAGCTCCTGCACTGTTTCGAGCCTGATATGGGACTTTTTGTGGCGGAAAGTCCTAAGGTCATAGAACGTGCGCTCAACGGCGGTTATGAGCCTTACGCTTTTCTCATGGAGAGCAGGGATATTGACGGACAGATGAAGGATATCCTCGCAAAATGCGGTGATGTTAGCGTCTATGCAGGCGGATTTGACGAGATAACTGATATCACAGGCTTTAAGCTCATTCGCGGAGCGCTTTGTGCGTTCAGAAGACGTATACTTCCAAATGTCAGCGATATATGCGGAAATGCAAGGCGTGTTGCAGTCCTTGAAAACGTGGTAAATCCTACAAATGTGGGAGCTATTTTCCGTTCCGCAGCTGCACTTAACATGGACGCAGTCCTGCTGACTCCTGCCTGTTCAGACCCGCTCTACAGGCGTTCATCGAGAGTCAGCATGGGAACGGTGTTTCAGATACCGTGGACTTACCTTGACAGCGATACGGATTATCCTCAGCAGCTGAGAGAAATGGGGTTCAGAACAGCTGCAATGGCATTAAGCGATAATTCCGTGAGCATAGAAGCGCCTGAGCTTGCGGCAGAGAAAAAGCTTGCCATAGTTCTTGGCACTGAGGGCGAGGGACTTGCCGACAAGACAGTTGCCGACTGCGACTATACGGTGAAAATACCAATGTCGCACGATGTGGACTCGCTTAACGTTGCGGCGGCAAGCGCAGTCGCTTTCTGGCAGCTTGGAAGATAACATATTTACATGATACAGGGGGAAAACTATGAAACTTTATTTTAAACAGAAAGCCTTTTCACTTACACAGAGTACGACAGTTACCGATGAATTCGGCAATGTCATGTTTACGGGAAAGTCTGAGATATTGTCCATAGGACGCAAAATGCACATCTATGACGATATGAATAATGAGGTAGCTTTCATACAGCAGAAGCTTCTTACTTTGATGCCGCGCTTTTCGGTATTTTTAGGTGACGAGCATATTGCCGATGTGGTAAAGGAATTCCGTCTTTTTAAGCAGGATTACCGTGTTGAGGGACTTAACTGGACTATCGACGGCGATTATATGGCACATGATTATACTATACGCTACGGCGGACAGTATCTTGCTTCTATTCATAAGAAGTGGATGGCGTGGGGCGACAGCTTTGAAGTTGACATCGCAAATGACAGAGATATTCTAATGGTAATTGCGGTAATAATTGCTATCGACTGCGTTATCGATAATTCGCAGTCAAGCAGATAGGAGATCACTATGAAAAAGTATAAATGGGGAGTTATCGGCACAGGCAAGATAGCTCATACCTTTGCCACAGCGCTGAAGCATAACGAAAATGCACAGCTTTGCGGAGTCGCTTCGAGAACCGCTGACAAGGCTGAAGCCTTTGCAAAGGAGTTCGGATTTGAAAAAAGCTACGGAAGCTATAAGGCTTTCGCTGAACAGAGCGATGCAGAGATAGTCTATATCGCAACACCTATGGCTTCGCACTATGATGACGCAGTTCTCTGCCTTGAAAACGGCAAGAACGTGCTGTGTGAAAAGACGCTTACTCTCAACGCTGATCAGACAAAACAGCTTCTTGCACTGGCTAAGGAAAAGGGTCTTTTCTTCATGGAAGCAATGTGGATGAAGTGCAGACCTGTCTACAGGAAGATGAAGGAGTGGATAGCTTCGGGAATGATAGGCGATATCGAGTACATAAAGGCTGATTTCGCAAACTATATCCCATATGACCCGAATGACAGGCTTTTCCGTGACGACTGCGGCGGCGGCTGTCTGCTGGATTTAGGTATCTATCCGCTGACTCTTGCGCACGACCTGCTTGGTATGCCCGATGAGATAATCAGCAATGCACATATGCGTTACGGCGTGGATATCAGCAACAGCATTATTCTGCGCTATAAAAACGGTGCATTTGTTTCCGCCGACAACGGCTTTGAGATACAGCTCAGCAATAATGCCGTAATATCGGGAAGCAAGGGTTATATTATCCTCGGCAACTGGTTTCACTGCACCTGTGAGGGAGCACTTTACAGTAAAGACGGCACTGAGATAGAGAAGTTCATTCGTCCCGATGACATCAACGGCTATGAGTACGAGGTGGACGAGGTTCACAGCTGTCTCGAAAAGGGTGCTCTTGAAAGCAGTCTCGTTCCTCACAGCGACACCATTGAGGTAATGGAGATAATGGACGAATGCCGCAGACAGTGGGGCATGAAGTTCCCTGAGGAATAATATTTAAGGAGCATTTTTTCAGCCTGAAAATACGGCTGAGAGAGTGCTCTTTTTTGTTGTAAAAGCGTTATGAAATACTAACAAATTATATAAATACTATGTTTGATATTTAAGTTAGCTTTTACAAACTGAGTTGAATAAACCGCCTGTTACATTGACAAAATATAGTTAAAGTGGTATTATTTTATTGGTTAGATTTATCTAACTGTGCGAATAAATCATTGCAGGCTTCTTTCGGTTTTCGCTTACGGATAAGGCGGAGATTTTTCAAAGCCTGCAAGGATCATAACGTGTTTTCACGTTGATAAATATAAGCCGTTTATGCAAAGCGGCAGATAGGAGTACATTATGAGCTATTTAGAAATCGAAAAGGTCATCGGCAGAGAGATCATGGACTCAAGAGGAAATCCTACAGTTGAGGCTGAGGTTTACCTTGTAGACGGAACAGTTGGAAGAGGTACTGCACCAAGCGGCGCTTCTACAGGTGAGTTTGAGGCACTTGAGCTTCGTGACGGTGACAAGAGCCGTTACCTCGGCAAGGGTGTACAGAAGGCTGTTGACAATATCAATAATGTTATCAATGACGTACTCACAGGCATGGACGCTTCTGACATCTACGCTGTTGACAAGGCAATGATCGAAGCTGACGGCACTAAGGACAAGTCAAAGCTTGGCGCAAACGCTATCCTCGCAGTTTCTATCGCAGCAGCAAGAGCAGCAGCAACAGCACTCGATATTCCGCTTTACAGATTTCTCGGCGGCATTCAGGGCACAAAGCTCCCTGTACCGATGATGAACATTCTCAACGGCGGTGCACACGCTGACAGCGCTGTTGATACACAGGAATTCATGATAATGCCTGTTGGTGCTCCTACATTCAAGGAAGCTCTCAGATGGTGTGCAGAAGTATTCCACACACTCAAGAAGCTCATCAAGGACATGGGCGACGTTACAGCTGTTGGTGATGAGGGCGGCTTTGCACCTAACAAACTCACAAGCGATGAGGAAGCTATCGAAAAGATCCTCGAAGCTATCAAGGCAGCAGGATTTGAGCTCGGCAAGGACTTCATGATCGCAATGGACGCTGCTTCATCAGAGTGGAAGAGCGAAAAGGGCAAGGGCTTCTACAAGCAGCCAAAGAGCGGCAAAGAGTTCACATCAGACGAGCTTATCGCTCACTGGGAGTCACTTGTTGACAAGTATCCTATCATCTCTATCGAGGACGGTCTTGACGAAGAGGACTGGGAAGGCTGGCAGAAGATGACAAAGCAGATCGGTCACAAGGTTCAGCTCGTTGGCGACGATCTCTTCGTAACAAATACAGAGAGACTTTCAAAGGGTATCTCACTTGGCGCAGGCAACTCTATCCTTATCAAGCTCAATCAGATCGGTTCTGTATCCGAGACTCTTGAAGCTATCAAGATGGCACACAAGGCAGGCTATACAGCTATTTCTTCACACAGATCAGGTGAGACAGCTGATACAACTATCGCTGACCTTGCAGTTGCTCTCAATACCTGCCAGATCAAGACAGGTGCACCTTCAAGATCTGAGCGTGTTGCTAAGTACAATCAGCTTCTCCGCATTGAGGAAGAGCTTGGTGCTTCAGCAGTATATCCGGGTATGGCTGCATTCAACGTTAAGAAGTAATAGTCATTCACACATTGCAAAGGGACGGTTTTTCCGTCCCTTTTTGTTTTACAGCCGGCGGAGAACTACCCCCCTTGCTCGCGTCATAAATAAAAAAGCGGCTTATCTTTTTCTGTGCTTGTTGCTATTTCACTTCTTTCATGATATAATAGTGATAATGAGCCGATGTTTTTCAGCTTTCCTGCTGACGGCTCTTATCAACTCACGCAAAAGGAGTTACCGATATGGCTGTAAATGATATAAAACGAATGGAAGAACTCAACGAACTGCTTGCAAAGGCGGCAGACGCTTATTATAACACAGGCGTTGAGATAATGTCCGATAAACAGTATGATGACTTATACGACGAGCTTGAAGCTCTTGAAAAAAAGACAGGTGTAATTCTCAGCGGAAGCCGTACTCAGACCGTTGGTTATGAGGTATCGTCGGCACTTCAGAAAATACGCCACACTTCAAAAATGCTGTCCCTTGACAAGACTAAGAGCGTGGACGAGCTTGAAAGCTGGCTGGGCGAGCACAAGGGATTTCTCAGCTGGAAGCTTGACGGTCTTACACTGGTGCTGACTTATGAGGGCGGTGAACTGATACAGGCGGTAACTCGCGGAAACGGTGAGATAGGCGAGGATATTACCGCTAATGCGAGACATATCAAGGGAATACCTGCACGTATACCTTTCAGCGGACGTATGGTAGTCCGCGGCGAGTCGCTGATGAAGTACAAGGACTTTGAAAAGGTGAACGCCGAAATAGAGGACGGTGCTAAGTACAAAAACCCACGAAATCTCTGCGTGGGAACTGTCCGCAATCTTGACTCACGAGTGACGGCTGAGAGAAATATCAACTTCTTTGCTTTCAATCTTGTGTCTGCTGAGGGGTATGATGAGAACTCTTTCTCCCGCAGGCTCGACTGGCTTGAAGAGCTTGGCTTTCAGCGAGTTTACGGCGTTCTTGTGGACTCTGACAGCGTAAGGGGAGCAGTTGCGGACTTTGAAAAGTCCATAACCGAGAACGAATTTCCATCGGACGGTCTTGTGCTAATGTATGACGATGTAGCTTACGGGCTCAGTCTCGGTGAGACTTCCCATGCACCGAGAAACGGTATAGCTTTCAAGTGGCGTGACGAGACTGCCGACACGACTCTCCGTGAGGTTGAGTGGTCCGCAAGCCGAACAGGTCTGCTCAATCCTGTGGCTATATTTGACCCTGTTGAACTGGAGGGAACTACGGTCTCACGCGCTTCTGTGCATAATCTCAGCATAGTGAAGCAGCTGCGATTGGGAATAGGCGATACACTGACTATATTCAAGGCTAACATGATAATACCGCAGGTGCTTGAAAACAAGACAGGCTCGGGAAGCCTTGAGATACCTGCTGTATGCCCTGTCTGCGGAGCAGGTACGGAAGTCCGCACATCTGACGATGACGTTGAGACACTTGTCTGTCCAAATAAGGACTGCGCTGCAAAGCATATAGGCAAATTCGAGCATTTCGTTCAGCGTGATGCCATGAACATCGTGGGAATGTCAACGGCTACTATCGAGACTCTTGTTTCAGAGGGATTTGTCCGCGAGTTCAGGGACTTTTATCACCTTGATGACCACAAGTTCAAGATAGTGACTCTTGAGGGATTTGGCGAGAAGTCCTATCAGAAGCTGAAAGACGCAGTTGAGGCTTCGAGAAAAACTGAGCTGAGCCGCGTACTTTACGCTCTTGGTATCCCGAATATAGGCAGACAGGCTTCAAGGCTTATCTGCGGAAAGTATACCACTGCCGAGGAGATAGAAAAGCTTTCAACGGCTGAGCTTACGGCTATAGACGGAATAGGCGAGGTGCTTGCAAATGACTATGTGAGCTTTTTCAGAGATGAGCGCAATCTTGCGGAGTTCCACGGACTGCTTGAAGAGCTTGAAATAGCGGAAGCCGAAGCAGTGAACGGTGAGTCAGCCATTGCAGGCAAGACCTTTGTTATAACAGGTTCTGTTCACATATGGAAGAACAGAAACGAGCTTAAAGCCTTTATCGAGCAGAACGGCGGCAAGGCGGCAGGTTCGGTATCCTCAAAGACGGATTACCTTATCAATAACGATTCGCTGTCAAACTCCACTAAGAACAAGACCGCAAAGGAACTCGGTGTGCCCATAATCACTGAGGAAGAATTTCAGGCTTTGATCAGTGAGTAGTTATCAGTAAGTAGAGAGTAGTTAGCAGTGCTTAGAAAGGGTGCAGCGTCACGCTGCTGATTAGAAAGGGGGCAGCGTTACGCTGCTGAATGATATGATAGACCTTAATAAAATCGAGAAATACAAGGAGAATAATCGAATAGAAGCTAAAAAGGCTACAGGCGGACTGCCCGATAGTCTCTGGGAAACATACTCCGCTTTCGCAAATACCCTCGGCGGCATCATTCTTCTCGGCGTTGAGGAGTATAAGGACAAATCCCTCCACCCTGTAGACCTGCCCGACCCTGAGTGGCTTATCAGCGACTTCTGGGACATTATGAACGACCGCAGAAAGGTGAGCCGCAATATCCTCACCGAGAATGACGTTCGTATGGTAGAGACTGAGGGAAAGCATATCATCGTTATCAATGTCCCCCGTGTGAAAAAGGGCGAAGAACCCATTTACATCGGCGGAAGTCCATATACGGGAACTTATAAGCGAAGCGGCGACGGCGACTATAAATGCAGTATCGAGGAAGTCGCTGAAATGCTCAGACAAATAAAGTAATTCGTATCTAAGGGAGAGACTTGCGTAAATGCCTCTCCCTTTTTTTTGGTAAACAGGTCAGAAAAACGCAGGTCAGAGCGAGTGTAGTATATGAATGCATTCAAAGGGGTGAAATGATGACAGACAAAGAACTGCGCCGTAAAATGGAGCAGTCAGCCGAAGCAGGCAGATGAGCGTTGTTTGATGAATACTGCGGATACGTTTATGCCATATGCGCCAATAAGCTGAAAGGCTGCGGTACAAGCGAGGACACGGACGAGTGTCTCAGCGATACGTTTGCGGCGGTATTCCGTTATCTTGAAAGCAATACGGATACTGACGGAGACCTGAAAGGCTTGATAGGAACAATTGCAAAACGTACTGCCATAGGCTATTTCAGGCGGCTTTCTCACAAAAATGATACTACGGTATCTATTGAGTCGGAGAGCATAGGTGAGCTTTCTTCCGATATCAGAGTCGATGAGTCTGCGGAGCTTT
This sequence comes from Ruminococcus flavefaciens, assembly GCA_004556875.1. GTDB lineage: Bacteria > Bacillota > Clostridia > Oscillospirales > Ruminococcaceae > Ruminococcus > Ruminococcus flavefaciens_S. The sequence goes on along the minus strand of SFFP01000025.1, from coordinate 2,755 downwards.
CGGCTTTGCGTGAGTCAGTATTCGACTGCGTTAAAAGTCTTAGTGAGCCTGATTCGTCTATCATCGTTTACTTCTATTACTACGGAATGAAAACCAAGCAGATAGCCGAGCTTGTGGGACTGAGCGATACTGCTGTGCAGAAAAGGCTGAGCAGGTCACGGAAAAAACTCAGGGAACTACTGAGCGCGGCAGGTATCACAGGGGAGGGATTTCAGTGAGAACAGACGATGTATTCAATGACATAGACAATAACACGGCAGAAAGACTCTCTAAGGAGTATCCCGTCCTCAAAGACGAGCAGAAAGAGAGGCTGTACGCCATGAGTAAAAGAAAGTTTGATATAAAAAATGACAATAGCAGTATTGACGTATCGGGAGTTGAGAAATACCGCAGACCTAAGTGGTATAAGGGCGTAAGCATTGCAGCAGCGGCGGTTCTTCTCACAGGCGGAATAGGCGGCAGTATGTACTATATCAGCCGCAGCGGCTGGAGGGCATCGACCCAGCTTGAGGGAACCTTAGCAGAGACCACAGAAGCCCTTACAAATGAGCAGACCGAAGCCGAGGAAGCTGACGCAGAGGTAATTGCAAAGGGACTCATTGACGATTGCATGGATTTTATGGGCGTTATTAATGGAGGAAGCCTTGAAGTTGACAAGTCAGATGTTGTTACAAAGACCAGTGAGCAGATCAGCGGAGGCGAATTTCGCAGAGACTATTACCGCGTTACCGACCCGAAATATCCCACATGGGCAGATATAGAAAAGCGCTGCTTTGAAATATTCGATAATGAGTGCGGACAGATGATACTCAAAGAGTGCATAGGGGAAAAAGATGATAATATGAGCGATCCGCTTTTCTGTGTCACTGAGGACGGATATTATCACGAATCGAACCACCATGATGATGACACAAATATTTTTTCATCCAACGAATATGAGATGAATGAGTATACCGATGACGGCGGCAATATAACCGCAACTGTCATAGTAAGAAATGATAATACTACTCTTAAGACCATATTTACCATCGTGAACACCGAGGACGGCTTGCGCATAGGCAATATCTGGATAACTCCCATTTTTGATGAAACCGAGGTCAGCACCGAAGCCGTGGAAGATGGCGCATAAGCGATGTTACGGAAAAGCCTGTCGAATAAAAACAAGAAGGGACTGCAATAAACGCAGTCCCATTTTTTATAATTATATTGTTGCATGAATTGCGGGACGTCGGGGACGCCGTCCCCTACATATAGTCCCGATTTTTTTATTAATTCAGCTTGTGCCGTAAGCGATGTACAATTAACATTTTAGTTAAGAGTGAGCGAGTTTACGAGCGACAACGTGGTTAGGGTGCGGCGTCACGCTGCAAAAAACGCAGTCCCGATTTTATATATTGTGCCGTAAGCGATGTACAATTAACGATTTTGTTAAGAGTGAGCGAGTTTACGAGCGACAACGTGGTTAGGGTGCGGAGGCTCTCCGCTTAAGCCATGCCGGCTGTGATGATAGCCATTTTGTAAACTTCGTCAGCGTTGCAGCCTCTTGAAAGGTCGTTGATAGGAGCGTTAAGACCCTGGAGAATAGGACCGTAAGCTTCATAGCCGCCAAGTCTCTGAGCTATCTTGTAGCCGATGTTGCCTGCTTCGATAAGTGGGAAGATGAAAGTATTAGCCTGTCCTGCAACCTTTGAGTCAGGGCACTTTGTCTTAGCAACTTCTGCGGAAACAGCAGCGTCGAACTGGAACTCACCGTCGATAACGAGATTCGGGTCGATATTTCTTGCCTCGATAACAGCGTCGTGGCTGAGCTGAACTGTGCCGCCCTTGCCTGAGCCGTATGTAGAGAAGCTGAGAACTGCTACCTTAGGGTCAATGCCGAAGAAATCAGCTGTCTTTGCAGTCTCAACAGCAACCTCTGCAAGCTGTCTTGCAGCTGAGAGAACAACGTTGCCGTCCTTGTCGAGTCTGTCTGTGTAGCCGAGGTTGATAGCGCAGTCGCCCATAGCTATCTTTTCTTCCTTGCCGTCCTTTTCGCGGAAGAGAATGAATGAAGAGCTTACGAGGTTAGAACCCTTCTTGGTCTTGATTATCTGGAGAGCAGGTCTTACTGTGTCAGCTGTTGAGTATGTAGCACCGCCGAGAAGAGCGTCAGCCTTGCCAGCCTTAACGAGCATTGTTCCGAAGTAGTTTGACTTTGAGAGAGCAGCGCGGCACTCTTCCTCAGTCATTTTGCCCTTTCTGAGCTCTACCATCTGAGCAACGAGAGCGTCCATTTCAGGGTATGTAGCAGGGTCAAGGATCTCTGCGCTGTCGATATTGAAGCCGCCGTTCTTAGCAGCAGCCTTTACCTCGTCAACGTTGCCGCAGAGGATAACGCCCATGAGGTTTTCCTTGATAAGTCTGTCAGCTGCGGAGAGGATACGAGGATCGCTTCCCTCAGTGAAGACGATAGTTTTCTTGCTGGATTTAAGGTTTGCTATAAGCTTGTCAAACATTCCCATTTTGAGATACCTCCATTGGATTTAAATTTTACCTTACTATTATATCACAGTTGCTTTGCAAAGTCAATCTATTTAGGTAGTAGTTGTCAGTGAGCTGACCCCGAAAATATCCTCATGGGTCTGGCGGTTACAATAAATACCACCCCTTCCTTCCATTCCTTATGTTCCTTTTCTTGAAACTGCCTGAGCAATATACTTTAGCAAGTTAATGTGATAAATGAAGGGAATGAAGGGAAGGAAGGGAAGGAAGGGAA
>SFFP01000314.1 GCA_004556875.1 Ruminococcus flavefaciens | reverse complement strand
ATCCTGTATGAAAGCTTATTTGCTACTGTTTCACCTGTAGAAAACAGTCGGTTGACGGAGATCGTCTCTCCGGTACCGTTATAAGCTGTATTCCAGTCCTTGCCGCTGTTTGAGAATGAGTATCTTGTTCCCCATCCCGAATCTGTACGGTTTCCAATGTTCTTTCCTTTAAATATTTGTTCATATGACCAGCCCTTCCAGACCCAGCCCTCAGCTGCGGTGGCTGTGTACTGTCTGTATCCGCTTCCCATCGGAAATGTGGATGCCACGCTATTGCTGCCTGTCAGGCTCACCGTACCGCCGTTTCTCGTAGCATAAACATGAACCTCCGCATCACCTACAATAGCCTGTGAGCTTGTAACCTCATCATATCGGTCTGCGGCAAATGCAGTCTGCGGTATGACAGAAACCAACACAAGCAGCTATAGAACGGCTGCAAATACCTTACTTAGTTTTTTCATAACTCGTTTTTCCTTTCCCCGGGTTTATGAAATCAATCAAAAAGCTGCCGTGTATGTCTCTTCTCATGTCGACCTCAAAATGGCACACCTTCTAATGCTCTAAACTCATTTTGAATTTTCTGAATTTGTCTTAAAACCTCTTGACTATTTCCATAATATTATGAATTGTGTAATTATAGCAACTGTTTTTTGCATTTTAGATATAAGGATATATGATATTAGTTATATGTACATATACACTAAGACGTCTTCAGACTTATCCGGATGCATATAAATGCCCTGAATGCAGTTTTGTGCAACAAAAAAATCAGAGGAATGACTTTTATCAAACCTCTGACTTTATTTCATAGATTATATTTAAACTGAATTTAGATTGATCCTGTTTTATCTTAGCTGAGTTTAAGATCTCCCTCTTTTATCCATCCGGCTTTTCTTTCCATCTGGCAGAAGATCGTACTTAATACTGCCGGGAGTACAAAGCATATAAGGATGAGTCCTATCCAGTCAAAGCCTGTGATAGCAGCTCTTGTTCCCTCAGCTATATCATTGAGCCAGCCTGTATATACACCTATCTGTCCTACAAGACCGCAGGTTCCCATTCCTGATGAAACCGCAGGTCCGTTCATTGTAAGTCCAAATACACATGTTGCTAACGGTCCCGTTATGGCTGAAGCAAGTGTAGGTGCGATCCATATCTTAGGATTTCTTACAATATTAGGCATCTGAAGCATCGATGTTCCTATTCCCTGGGAAACAAGTCCTCCAACTCCATTCTCCTTAAATGACATTACCGCAAAGCCTACCATCTGAGCACAACACCCCGCTACTGCCGCTCCTCCGGCAAGTCCTGTAAGTCCGAGCGCCGCACATATAGCTGCTGAAGATATCGGAAGTGTAAGTGCCACACCAACGATAACCGATACAAGGATTCCCATGAAGAATGGCTGAAGGTCTGTTGCCCACATAACCATCTTTCCGAATGCAGATGCCGCTGCTCCTATCGGTGCTGCAACAAGCGCTGCGATACCGATACCCACAAGTATAGTTACAAGCGGTGTAACAAGTATGTCAACCTTGGTCTCCTTCGAAACAAGCTTACCGCACTCCGATGCCACTATCGCAACAACGAATACAGCAAGCGGTCCGCCGGCACCACCGATTACATTTGTAGCATATCCGACCGGTATAAGAGAAAACAATACCAATTGAGGTGCCTGCAGGGCATAACCTATTGCCGCAGCCATAGCCGGTCCTACCATAGCCGATGCGATTGCACCGATCGTATATGCCGTTTCACCTATCGTGCACACTGTCATGCTGAATAATCCTATATGGAAAGAATTTCCGAGAGTATTCAGGATGGTTCCGATAAGCAAGGTACAGAAAAGTCCCTGTGCCATCGCACCGAGTGCATCAACTCCATATCTCTTTGCTGAAAAGATGATATTCTTTTTCTTCAAAAACGCTTTGAAAGCTTCCATTTCTTCCTCCTCATTTTCGTGTCAAATTATGTGTCTTGACACATGCGAGTTTTATTATAGTGAAATTTTTACTTTTGTCAAGACACCTATCTTGACTATTATTTAAAATATGGGTATCATCATACAGAAAGGCTTTCAGGATACGGAAAACTTCTTATTATAATTACTATATCTTATAATTACTATGTCTATACAACAGCTATATCCTGATCTGAATTTTACCGGAGGTACGCATGACAGCAGAAGAAAGAAGAAGTGCTATAACTGATATATTAAAGGAAAGCGAGAAACCGGTAAGTGCTTCCGCACTTGCAAAGAGATTCAATGTCAGCCGGCAGATCATCGTCGGTGATATCGCTCTTCTTCGCGCTCACGGCTGCTTTATACAC
>SFFP01000024.1 GCA_004556875.1 Ruminococcus flavefaciens | reverse complement strand
TCAACCATGAATAATGATTAGTGGCTCATTATTTTTTTATCAAAACTGGCTCACTTTTTTATTAGCGAGGTGGCTCAGTTTTTTATTGACAAAGGCACCTCAGAATTACGGTGATACTAATAATGACGGAAAAGTTGACTCAATAGATGCCTCTCTGGTCTTAAAAGAGTATTCCGCTGTATCTGTGGGAAAGCCTTACACGCTTTCTTCGAGTCAGAGAGCGCGTTCTGAATTGAACGGCGACGGAAAGGTCGACTCGAATGATGCTTCTTTAATACTTAAAATATACGCAAAAAATTCTGCAAAGTAAAACAAAAAGGCTGTACCCTTGTGGTACAGCCTTTTATCATATTAAAATGAAGAGTGGAAGGTTCTTGAGATTACATCGTCCTGCTGCTCTTTTGTCAGCTTTACGAAGTTTACTGCGTAGCCTGAAACTCTGACTGTGAGCTGTGGGTACTTCTCAGGATGAGCCTGAGCGTCGAGGAGAGTTTCTCTTGTGAAAACGTTTACGTTGAGGTGGTGACCGCCTTTTTCTACATAACCGTCGAGAAGCTCGATAAGGTTATCAACTTGTTTCTGATTATCCATAATTAACCTCCTTGCAGTTTATACTGCGCCTGTCTGTTACCGTCTGCGGCAACTTTTTCGGGCAATTTTGTGTATGTTTTAAAACTCGTCGTCTTCGGGTTCAAGCTCAGTAGGCTGACAGCAAGCACCTTTAGTGCCGCAAACATCAGTGCTTTTTACAGTGTTGACCTTGAGCCCTTCGCCGCCGTTTTCCGATGCTATGTTTACATGACCGCTTCCCTGAGCCATGAGCTGATCGATGAGATCAGCAAGCTCTGATGGATCGTTGGTTTCTTTCAGCATATCGGGAGTTATCATTATTATTCTCCTTTGAGTTTGTCGAGGTCGAGATCTCCTGCGAATACCTCCATGTCCTTGCCGAGAGCGTTAGGAACGATAGAGAATGTATTTGAGATACCGTCCTGAGCGTGTCTGAATGGGAGCTTAGCAACAGAAGAAAGTGAAGCTACTGCACCGTGAGTATCTCTTCCGTGCATCGGGTTTGCGCCCGGTGCAAGCGGAACGCCCTGCTTACGTCCGTCAGGAGTGTTACCTGTCTTCTTACCGTAAACAACATTTGATGTGATAGTGAGGATAGACATTGTAGGAACACCGTCGCGGTATGTGTGGTGCTTTCTTATGCAGTCCATGAACTTGCGGACAACTGTAACAGCAAGCTTGTCAACACGATCGTCGTTGTTTCCGTATTTCGGGAAGTCTCCCTCGATCTCATAGTCAACGACAACGTTCTTTGCAACGCCGGTAACGTTGCCTGCCTTGTCCTTTATTTCGATATCCTTGCGGATAGGCTTTACTTTAGCGTACTTGATAGCTGAGAGTGAGTCAGCAACAACGGAAAGACCTGCGATACCCGTAGCGAAGTAACGCTTTACATCTCTGTCGTGGAGAGCCATCTGGAGTCTCTCATAGCTGTACTTGTCGTGCATATAGTGGATAACGTTGAGTGTATTTACGTAAAGACCTGCAAGCCACTCCATCATATCCATGTACTTTTCCCAAACGTCATCAAAGTCAAGGTACTCAGAATCAACAGGTCTGAACTTAGGACCTACCTGTAAGCCGAGTCTCTCATCTACACCGCCGTTTATAGCGTAAAGGAGACACTTTGCAAGGTTTGCTCTTGCGCCGAAGAACTGCATTTCCTTACCAACGACCATTGAAGATACGCAGCAGGCGATAGCATAGTCATCACCGTGAATTACACGCATCATATCGTCGTTCTCATACTGGATAGAAGAAGTCTTGATAGAGATCTTAGCACAGTATTCCTTGAACTTTCTTGGCAGCTTTGTTGACCAGAGGATAGTCATGTTAGGCTCCGGAGCTGTACCGAGGTTTTCAAGAGTGTGGAGGTAACGGAAGCTGTTCTTTGTAACCATGTGATTACCGTCAACGCTTACGCCGCCGATAGACTCTGTGATCCATGTAGGATCGCCTGAGAAGAGTGAGTTGTACTCAGGTGTACGAGCGAACTTTACGATACGGAGCTTCATGATGAAGTGATCGATGATCTCCTGAGCCTGTTCCTCAGTGAGGATACCTCTGTCGAGGTCACGCTGAATATAGATATCGAGGAATGTGGAAGTACGTCCAAGTGACATAGCAGCACCGTTCTGCTCCTTTACAGCAGCGAGGTAGCCGAAATAGAGCCACTGTACAGCTTCCTTAGCGTTAGCAGCAGGCTTTGAAATATCAAAACCGTAGATCTCACCAAGCTTCTTGAGCTCCTGAAGAGCACGAACCTGTTCGGAAAGCTCCTCGCGGAGACGGATATTCTTGGAAGTCATTCTTACGAGAGATGTCTCGATCTGGTGCTTCTTGTCTTCGATAAGGAGATCGATACCATAGAGGGCAACTCTTCTGTAGTCGCCTATGATACGGCCTCTGCCGTAAGCATCAGGAAGACCTGTGAGGATAGCTGAATGACGAGCCAGTCTCATTTCAGGTGTATAAGCGTCGAAAACGCCCTGATTGTGTGTTTTTCTGTATTTTGTGAAGATCTCAACTACCTCAGGGTCAACTTCATAGCCGTACTCCTTGCAAGCCTGCTGAGCCATTCTGATACCGCCGAAAGGCTGGAGAGAACGCTTGAAAGGCTTGTCTGTCTGAATACCAACTATCTGTTCGAGGTCCTTGTTGAGGTAACCAGCCTTATGGGAGGTAATTGTCGAAACGATCTTGGTGTCCATATCGAGAACACCGCCTGCTTCTCTTTCCTGACGGGAAAGATCCATGACCTGCTCCCAGAGCTGTTTTGTAGCTTCCGTGGGGCCTGCGAGGAAGCTTTCATCGCCTTCATAAGGAGTGTAATTCTTCTTTATGAAGTCTCTAACGTTTACGGAAGTGGTGCTCCAGCGGCCTTCTTTAAAGCCGTCCCATTCCTTTGGCCATGTATTGATCATAACACATTACTCCTTTAAACATAATTATTGTCTTTAGATATATTACCACATTGTTTAATTTTTGTCAAACTCCGTGTTAACCTCAGGTATCTTAAAAAAGGCTTTTTTAGTTTTATCATATTACAAAAGGCTTTTTTTAGAAAAAATCCGCCGTAACTCTTCAGCGATTTATTGAAGTGTTTCGGCGGTTAGTAAAACTGAGATATCAAAATGTTGTAAACTTGTGAGGCCAATTTGTGCATTTGACAGAATTTATTCGTCTGTTGGATATCAGCCGATTTTCGTCATTTTTTTTGGAACTGACAGAATTTATTTTTGATTTTCTTGTTGCTTATATTTATTTTTTCTTTTTACCTGCAGGCTTTCGCTTTTTAACGGGTTTGCTTTTATCCGGGCTGATTCCGAGCTTTTCTTCTGTACTTTCAAGCTTATCAAACGAAAGCTTGTAGAGAGTGCCTGCAAGAGGAACGCCCAGTATCATTCCGAGGATACCGAAGAGTCCGCCGCCGATAGTTACTGCGGCAAGAGTCCATATACTTGGAAGTCCGACAGATGTTCCGACAACCTTTGGGTAGATGATATTTCCCTCGATCTGCTGAAGAATGACAAGGAAAATGACAAAGATGAGCGCCTGCATCGGATTTTCCGTGAGTATGATAAATGCACTTACACCTGCGCCGATGAATGCGCCGACAATTGGTATAAATGCGGTAACGCCCACAAGAGTACCCGACATAGCGGCATAGGGGAGCTTTAACAGCTTCATTCCGATAAAGCAGAGTGTTCCGAGGATTATTGCCTCGATGAACTGTCCTACGAAAAAGCTCTGGAAAGTTTCATTTGCTGTGTGAAGGAACACAGAGGATTTTTTGTTGAAAGATTCGCTGAAAGAAATTCGTCTTATACGATTGATATCCTTTATGAGCTTATCCTTGCGGAGAAGCATATAGATAGCAAAGATAACGCCGAGAACGATATTTGTGACAGCTGAAGTTACTCCTCCTATTATTCCCCATGCAGAGCTTAATATACCAGCAACGCCTGATGTAAGGAGTTTGGAAGCCTTTTCGGCAATGCTTGCCCAATCAAATTCGAGCGACTCTATTTTCTCCTGTATCTCTGGGTATTCATTGAGCTTGCCTATGACGAAATCTTTTGATTTGGTGAAAGCTGGCGGTATCTCATCATACAATACTTCAAAGGCTTTGACGATCTCAGGGACTATAATATACATTATAAGGATGATCACTGCAATAGTTATAGAAAAAGAGCATATCAGACAAGTTGGACGGCGTGTTTTTGTAATGAAGGCTGAATTGTTTTTAGGAAAATAGTGCTTTTCAAAAAAGTTCATTATGATGTTGAAGATGTAGGCGATAAATATTCCTATGAAAAGCGGTTTGAGAGCACTCAGAAGAATTGAGGCGAGTTTGGTGAAAACGTAAAAATTCTGCACTATTACACATACGGCGATAGCGAGAAAGGCTATAAAGACATAGCGTTTTATTTCTTCTTTACTCATATTCGGCTTTGAACAGCCATATCCCTCCGTTCATTTATTTCTGATTATATTATACATTATATGAGTGATGATGTCACGATAATAATTGTTAAATTTGTGTGAACATTTGCGGTACTTGACCACAGGCGCAATTCGTGTTATAATATAAAATATAGGGTGGATACAGTTAATATTTTTATCATTATTTAACGAACGGAGGTTTTACCATGCCAGGATTAGATGATTATGCTCCTGCTGTCAGAAAGGTCATGACACTTTTTTATGTTATTGATACTTCGGGAAGTATGCAGGGCAGTAAAATAGGACAGGTAGAGTCTGCTCTCGAAGAGGTAATGCAGACATTACAGGAAATAAGCGATGAAAGTGACGATGCAGAGATCAAAATAGCTGTTCTTGAATTTTCAACAGGTGCTTCGTGGGTCACACCCGAGCCTGTATCACCTGAGGGATACCGTTTCAAGACATTTGAAGCCTGCGGAGTTACCGATTTTGGTGCAGCCTGCAAGGAGCTTGACAAAAAGCTTTCAAGAAACGAATTTTTACAGACTGCGGCAGGTGCATATCCGCCTGTTATACTTCTTTTCAGCGACGGCGGTCCTACAGATAACTGGGAGAGCGGTCTTGACGCATTAAAGAAGAATAACTGGTATAAGCGCTCTATCAAGATAGCTTTTGCTATCGGTGATGATGCGGATAAGGACGTACTTGCACGCTTTTCCGGAAGCTCTGAGACTGTCCTCGATGTAAAGAACAAGGATCAGCTCAGACTTATGATCGAAAAGGCAAGCGTTATCACAAGTGTTTTCGCAAGCCATTCAAGTACCGTTGACAGTGATACAGACCCTGTTGAGATATCAAAGAAGCTGGCAGAGGACGTTCAGACTCAGACTAATGATGCTCTCAGCGATGCAAATACTGCCGACTGGGACGAATCTGACTGGTAAGGTGAGTTTATGGAGAGATTATCTTCCTTTGCTCAGACAAGTATCGGTGCTTCTCATTTAAGTCGTGACCTTGTATGTCAGGACAGCTCGCTTTGCGGCGATTTTGAGAAGTATTCCTTTGCGGCGGCTGCTGACGGTCACGGAAGTCTGTGCTACCTGCGTACTGACAGGGGATCGCGCTTTGCTGTAGAATGTGCGGCGGAATGTGTAAAGGAATTTCTTGAAGGTATTGAGGGCACTGATGATGTGCTGAAAGACGAACGTCAGCGTGAACAGCTGTTCAATCAGCTGTGGAGGAGTATCATCGCTCGCTGGCATGATATGACTGAAAAAGATTTCAGCGAAAACCCTTTTACCGAGGAAGAGCTTGACCGTATCCCCGAAAAATTTGAGGAATACCGCAAGAGATACGAAAGCGGAGATTATATAGGCGCATACGGTACTACACTTGTATTTGCTGTTGTTACCGACAACTATACTTTCGGCGCACAGATAGGCGATGGTAAATGCGTTGTCATTGACGGCGACAGCAATGTTTATGCTCCTATTCCCGAAGACCCTCGGTGTTACGATAATGTTACCACATCAATGTGTCAGGACGACGCAGCGCTTTCCGCAAGATTTTTCTATCTGCATAAGGGACTTATGCCTGCGGCTGTTTTTCTGTGCACAGACGGTGTTGAGAATTCATACTGGAATGAGGAACAGCTTTTCGGCTTTTTCCGCGGACTTGCTCTCACTATGGTGGAAAACGGCATGGAAGAGGGCGTGCGTCAGCTGGGTGAGTTCCTGCCTGCTATGACAAGAAAGGGCAGCGGCGACGATGTGACCTGCTCAGGAATTATAGATATGCGCAGACTCAGCTCATGCTCTGACGGTATACGTGAAGACTTGGCGGCTGCTGTTCCTGTTGTTGACGACAATATCAATGATGAGGATATCGTGTATGTTGACGAGTCTCTGCCTCAGGTGGTGACCGATGCCTCAGAAACTGGTAAAAACGCTGAAGAGAGCGGTAAAGAAACAGAGTCTGAAGATACAGAAGAAAAAAGCGAATAACTACATAAAATGGCGGAGTATCATGCTCCACATAATGAAAAATGCGTTACCGGGTCTGTAATTGCAGGCTCGGTAATTTTTTGCCGTATATTAGGCAATATTGCGCACTTTTTGTATTGACTAAAAGTCAATAATGGTCTATAATTAATGTGTCTGCAATGGCCTCTGTAAGGCGGTCATTGCCCCGAACATAGTTCGGGGAGTGCAAATTCTTTACATAACGGGGATTTGAGCAGGCATTGATAAAATACAGCTTTTACCCCAAAATACATTATCTAAAGGAGTAAGTCATGAACACTACTGACATCATCATTCTTGGAACGATAATCGCGTATCTGGTGGGTATGGTACTTATCGGTATCGGATTTTCAAGAAAAAACGAAAACGTTGGCGACTTTTATCTGGGCGGACGTAAGCTCGGACCTATTGTTACCGCAATGAGCGCAGAGGCTTCTGACATGAGCAGCTGGCTCCTCATGGGACTTCCCGGAGTTGCCTATCTCACAGGCGGTGCTGAGGCAGGCTGGACTGCTATCGGTCTTGCTGTAGGTACATACCTTAACTGGCTCTTTGTTGCGAAAAGGCTGAGAGTCTACAGTCAGCGCAGCGGCTCTATCACTATCCCTGATTTCTTCTCTGACCGCTATAAGGACAAAAACAAAGTACTCATGGGTATTGCGGCACTTATCATCATTATTTTCTTCGTTCCCTATACTGCATCGGGATTTGCAGCCTGCGGAAAGCTTTTCAGTTCGCTTTTCCACTGGGATTATCACGCAGCAATGATAATCAGTGCGGCTATCATTATTTCCTATACCTGCACAGGCGGTTTCCTTGCAGCAAGTACAACTGACCTTATACAGAGTATCGTTATGACTATCGCACTTATCAGTATCGTTGTATTCGGTGTTCACTCAGCAGGCGGCTTTGACAACGTTATCGACAATGCCAAGTCCATATCAGGCTATTTCTCGCTGAGCCATATCCATAACACGGAAACAGGCGGTGCAGACAAGTATTCCGCACTTACAATAGCTTCGCTTCTTGCATGGGGACTTGGTTATTTCGGTATGCCTCATATCCTTCTCAGATTTATGGCTATCGAGGATAAGAACAAGGTAAAGACTTCAAGAAGAATAGCTTCTGTATGGGTAGTCATCTCAATGGCGATTGCCATATTCATCGGTTTTATCGGAAATATCCTTTCAAAGAGCGGCAAGCTTGAAACTCTCAACGGCAACAACTCTGAGACTATCATCATCAAGACTGCTCAGTATATGAGCGAACACCACGCAGGTCTTGCTGTGATTGCAGGTCTTGTATTTGCAGGTATCCTTGCCTGCACTATGTCAACATCTGACTCACAGCTCCTTGCGGCATCGTCATCAATGTCCGAGAATATCCTCAAGGGCGTATTCAAGATAAAAATGGACGATAAGAAGTCAATGTTATCTGCAAGAGCTGTACTTCTTATTATTGCGGTGCTTGGCGTATTTCTTGCATGGGACAGCGACAGCTCGGTATTCAGAGTAGTTTCCTTTGCATGGGCAGGCTTCGGCGCTACATTCGGACCTGTTATGCTTGCGGCACTTTTCTGGAAGCGTTCAAACAAGTGGGGCGCAATGGCAGGCATGATAGTTGGTGCGGTAATGGTATTCGTATGGAAATTCGTTATTGCTCCGATGGGCGGAGTCCTTGCTATATATGAGCTTCTTCCTGCATTCGTATGCGCAATGGCGGCTATCATAATAGTATCGCTTGCAACATCAGCTCCTGAAAAGGAAGTAACAGATGAATTTGATGCGGTAAAGGCAGAGCTTGGAAAATAAGCAGAAATCAACATGGGCGGCAATTGAGCCGCCCTTTTTCTGTCCTGCGAAAAAAATGACAGATGTCACCGAAAATGTGACAGGCAGTACCTTAAATATTTCCCGAAAACATGATAGAATAAGACCATACCAACAAAATGAAATGAGGTGTGGCTATGAAAAATATATTCAGAAGATGCGGTCTTATCCTTGTATCGCTGGTGCTTCTTATATTTACAACGGCGTGTTTGCCAACAAAAGAGGAAGCAAAGCGCGGCAGAAAGCTTCGGGAAACAGCGAAAAAAGCGGCTGAGGAGTACATAAGCAAGAAATACAATGTGATAACAAAGACAGGCAAGGCGGAAAACTATTATGATGACTCTGTGGATTTTTTTGAGCCTGCAAAATACTCAAATGCTGTAAAAGTCAACATGACCATAGGCGGAAAGGAGATTTTTGTTCTGGCATTAGTATCATCAGGCGGAATGACAGTTCGCTGTCGTGACAGTCATCAGAGCGATAAAATAAGATCCGCAATGGAAGATTATTTCAGAAACAAGCTCAATGAAGCCGAAGAGGTTTATATTTACGACTTCTGGACACCTTTGGGACATGGTCACGTAGATGCCTGCTTCAGCGATTATTATGACGGAAAAAACATCACTGATTTTATAAGCAGCAATTATGTTATCGGTGCGTTTTACATAAACAAGGACCTCTCTGACGTAAAGAGGTTCGAGGTGTTTGATGAGCTTGAAAACTGCAATATAAGGTATGTTTCATTCAAGTCACGTGAAGCGTATGAGACAGCGATGAAAGATGAGGATTTCCTTAAAGCAGTAAGGAACGGTAATGATATTGATACATATAGCGAGTATCTTGAGTGCTATGGAAAATACAGTAAGAAATACAGCGAAGCCAACGAACACAGGGAATACCCTCATGAAAGGATTGAGGAGCGGACAACGGTATAAAGCGTTTTGCAGATGTCGGTAATTGTCGGAATATGTCGAGTTTTGTCGAATGAGTGAAAAATTGTCTGTATCCCTTGACAAATTAGAACAAATGTTCTATAATATAATTACAAGGAATAGAACGTTAGTTCGGAAAGCTATCTTAAATTGATTTCATATTTTAAGCTGACAGTGTGCCCTGACAGTGCTTTTTGCGTGGGGGGGAGAGCGTCATGGGTGCATCGTCATGATTTTCAGGGGGAAAATACTATGACTGAACTCATCAACAACTACACCAGAAGCTGTTTCCTTGTGAAACAGCGCATAACTGAGCTTACTGCAATGAAGAACGGACTTATGAAAAGCGGCAATGAGCTGAAAGTTAAGGAGCTTGACCTTGACAGACGCATACACCTGCTGTATGTTGAGCAGGCAGAGATGCAGGAGGTCATCGCTCATCTTTCTTCGTATAAGAGGGGGCAGGATAACAGTGTCGAAGCGTAACTCTTATACCGATACATTCACAGGGGAGGCTGACAAGGGGATAAGAATTATCCTCGGCAGTAACGATGATGAAGAGGGAAATGCGCAGAGACTTCGCCGCGTACTGTTAAAAGTTATTAATAATGAGCTTACCCCAAGACAAAAAGAGATAATTATGTTATACTATTTTAAGGACATGGACATCGTTTCTATAAGCCGAAAGCTTGATGTTACACCGCAGGCTGTATCTGCGGTTATGTCAAGGGCAAGAATGAGAATGTTCAGGATACTGCAATATTACGTTTAAGGAGAGAGGATATGGAAACTCCTGTATATGACTTTCTGGTGAATTACGCTTCGTCGGGTATGCTTAGGGCACATATGCCCGGGCATAAGGGAAAAGCTCCTATAAAGGAGCTTGAGCGGCTTTATTCACTTGATATAACCGAGATAAAGGGTGCTGACAGCCTTTTTGAAGCCGATGGCATTATCGCAAGGAGCGAGAGAAATGCGTCTGCGCTGTACGGAAGTGAGGCTACAGTTTTTTCGGCAGGCGGCTCTACGCTTTGCATACAGGCTATGCTTGCTGTTATGAAAATGGAAGGGCGGAGAGTTATCGCCGCAAGGAACGTTCACCGCGCTTTCCTCAACGGAGCGGTGCTTCTCGGACTTGATGTGACATGGATAATGCCGAAATACAGCGGCGGGATACTTTCGGGAGAGCTTTCTCTTGAAGATGTTGAAAGGGAGCTTTCTGCCCATGATAAGCCTGCCTGTCTCTATATTACATCACCCGATTATACAGGCAGAACGGCGGATATAGCCGCACTTGCCGAGCTGTGTCACCGTTTCGGAGCAAGGCTTCTTGTGGACAATGCACATGGTGCGCACCTTGCTTTTTTTGAGAAAAATCTGCACCCCATAGCTCTCGGAGCTGACCTGTGCTGTGACTCTGCGCATAAGATGCTCCCTGCGATTACAGGCGGAGCGTACCTGCATACATCATGCAAGGAGTATGCACCTATGCTGAAACAGGCAATGAGCTTTTTCGGTTCGACAAGTCCGTCGTACCTTATCATGGCATCACTTGACCTGTGCAACCGCTATATTTCCGAAAGTATACGGGACGACATCAAATCGGCTCTTCCGCAGATACTTGCGCTTCGTGATAGCTTTGAGGGACGGCTTGTTTTCGCAGACGGAGATCCTTTCCACATCACTGTAAAGGCTTCGGAAAGCGGTTATATCGGTACAGAACTTGCGGAGCTTCTGCGCAGTCACGGCGTAGAGAGTGAGTACGCAGATAATGAGCTTGTGGTGCTTCTTATGTCGCCATTTTCGGCTGACCTTGATTATGTAAGGCTTCGCGCCGCGCTTGAGAGCGCGGTAGCGGAAGCTTCCCGTACTTCATCTGTAAGCCAAACAATTGAGCTGAAGCTTCCGCAGATGGCTATTGCCATCCGCGAAGCCGCCCTTGCACCATCGGAGGAGATACCTGTGGAGAAGGCTGAGGGACGCATATGTGCATCGGTGAAAGTGCCGTGTCCGCCTGCTGTGCCTATAGCGGCAAGCGGAGAGGTCATCGACAGGGACTGTATCAGGCTTTTCAGAGCCTATGGCATCAAAACGGTGCTTGTGGTGAAAAAATAGAGCAAACTATTGCAATTTTGGATTATATATGTTAAAATGAGTTATATTATTTTTGCGGAGGTGTCTGTATGAGCGACATGAACGAGAAAGAACTCGATGAGCTTGAAGAGGAAGACGCAGTTGAGAATTACATCACACTGACTGATGATGACGGTAACGAGGTATCCTTTGAGATAATCGGTACTGTTGAATATAAGGAGCATCTTTATGCTGTACTTCTCCCATTTGACGATGAGGACGACGAGGTAGTCATTCTTGAAGTCATTCCGGGTGAGACTCCCGACGAGGACGACTTTGTATCAGTTGATGATGATACGCTTCTTGGCGAGGTGTTTGAGGAATTCAAAAAGAATTACGACGGCGAATACGACTTTGAGTAATTTCAGCCGACATAGGCAAATATTCTGATGATATGCAAAAAAGGACGGATATTCCGTCCTTTTTGTTTTGTGTATTATAAAGAGCTGAGGGCTACTTGATAGTGCCTGCCTTATAGGCTTCGAGTAGCTGACGAAGGTCGTTTATCTTGTCGACTATCTCCTCACCCTTGTCGGTGTCGGAGATATTAGCGCGGCGGTCAAGCTTTTCAACAAGGTGGATAGTTGGGGTGTTGCCGCTTTCACCTGCAACAAAAGGTTTGTGCTCGGCAAGGTTGAGGCTGTGTGAGTCGTAGATGAGAGTATATCCTGCAATGCCCGTAGTGGACTGATATGCTTTTGATATTCCGCCGTCAATGACGAAAAGCTTTCCCTCAGCCTTTACAGGACTTTCACCGTTCTTTATCTTTACAGGCACATGACCATTGATGATGTGACCCTTGTCGGGGTCAAGTCCGAAAAGTTCAAGCAGAGACATACATATCTCTGCGCTTTCGGAGAATGTATAGTAAGCGTTGTAATTCTCAGTATGGAGGGATTTGTCAGCAAGGAGTCCGCGCTCAAAGAAAGCCATTTTGTCCTTGCCGTAGAGAGGGGATTTAGCTCCGCACCAGAGATACCACATATAATCACTGGCGAAATCCTTATCCTCACCGCTGCCGAAATATGCCTGATTTACAAGCTCGCCCAGTTTGTCAAGGAGAGCCTTGCCTGAATACTTTTCACCGCGTATGCTGACGCTCTGGAGCTGTCCGTTTTCGTCCATAGGGATACATCCGTGGAAAAGCAGGTTGTTGTTGCAGGTCTTGTACATAGCTCCCTTTGCGTAAATGAAGCGTATGTGACGCTGGAGCTTTTCGCTGTGGCGGAATGAAGCTCCAAGAACTTTCATAAGCTCAGCCTCGCCCTCGGAAAGGGTAAGGGGAGAAGCAGGGTCAACAGTAGGGAAGCTCTTGTCAAGAAGCTCGTGGACAGTGCCGTTTATAGTGACAGTGCCATTTGTGAAATCTGTTCTGCCAAAGAGGTCACGGTCATTCATTTCCCATTCGGGGTGCTTTGCAATGAGCTGACCCTCAAGCTTCATCTGTATAACAGTGATAGCCTTGTGCATTTTTGCCGCAAGGTCAAGGTCTACAGGGTCGTAGATATTGTCATCGAGAGTGCTTGGGATATAGCGTCTGCAGTCGTCATCAGCATAGGTCTCACCTGCAAAGACAGCAAGTGCGCGGAGATTAAGTCCATAGCCGTCTTCGAGTACATCGAAGTTGTTATAGCGCATAGCAATGCGGATAACGTTGGCTATAAGCGCAGGGTTTCCTGCCGCCGCTCCCATCCATGAGATGTCGTGGTTGCCCCACTGTATATCCACATCGTGCATTTTCATAAGCTCGTCAAGGATAATATCTGCGCGAGGACCTCTGTCGAAGATATCGCCTATGATGTGGAGCTTGTCGATACAGACTGACTGTATAAGCCTGCAAAGCGAGATTATGAATGTCTCGGCAATGCCTGTGCTGAGGATAGCGCTGATTATCTCATCATAGTAATAGTCTTTGTTTACGTCATCGGTAACGTTGAGAAGCTCGTCAAGTATATACACCATGTCGTGTGGTATGCGCTTTCTGATACGCGAGCGTGTATACTTTGCGGAAACAGCTTCGCATACGAGTATGAGCCTGTATATGCTGAGCCTTTTCCATTCATCGGACATTTCGCCGCTGTTTGTAAGACGGGTTATTTCCTTTTCAGGGTAGTATATAAGCTCGGCAAGCTGTTCACGGTCACGGGCGGAAACGGTCTTTCCGAGAACAAGGTCTATTTTTATTTTTATCATGCCCGAAGCGCTTCTGAGCATATGCAGAAAGGCTTCGTATTCGCCGTGCATATCGCTGAAAAAATATTCAGTTCCTTTTGGAAGACTGCGTATTGCCGAAAGATTGATTATTTCGCTTGCGGCGCTTTCAATAGTGGGATACTCCTTTGCAAGGAGTCTGAGGTACTTCATATCCATAAATATGCTCCCTTCAAAGCTGTTTCATGAGCTTGTCGATAAGCTCCTTTTTAGCGAGTCTGTGAGAAAAGGCTGTGGCATTTCCGCAGGCTGTTCCGAGTTTTAGGGCATAGTCGAAATTTCCCTCGGAAATACCTGCAATAAAGCCTGCAAGCATTGAATCACCTGCACACATTGTGTTTTTTACTGTTCCTGTGAATACTCCGCACTTGTGGAGCTTTCCTGTCTCGTCAAGAAGCACAGCGCCCTTTTCGCCCATTGTGATAAGAACGTTGACTGCTCCTATAGACTGAAGCTTGACCGCGTGTTCAACAGCTTCGTCGTAGGTTGTGATATTTGTACCGAACATTCTGCAAAGCTCGGTGATATCGGGCTTTATAAGGAAAGGACGATATTTCAGAGCCTTTTCGAGGAGCCCTTTGCCTGCGTCTGCAAATACCTTTATATCACGGTCGGATAGCTGTGAGAATATCCTGTCGTAAATATCGTCATTAAGACCATAGGGGAGACTTCCGCCGATGACAAGCATATCACCGTCTTTCAGTCCGTCAAGCTTAGCCATGAATTTTTTGATATCCTGCTCATCTGTCTGCGGACCGTGCCCGTTTACTTCAGTCTCTTCATCAGCACTTATTTTTACGTTTATACGCGAATTGCCGCGGCTCAGCCTTACAAAATCAGCGTTTACGCCCATTTCTGCTACACCGTTTTCTATTGCGTCACCTGTAAATCCGGCGATAAATCCGAGAGCTATGCTCTTTACGCCAAGCTCGGCAAGAACAGCAGATACGTTTATGCCCTTTCCGCCAAAAAATATTTCTTCGTACTCAGAACGGTTAGTGCAGCCTGTCTGTATTCGCTCTGTGTGCAATACATAGTCTATTGCAGGATTGAATGTGACAGTGTAGATCATTTTCAAGACTCCTTTGGATAGTGTGATCATTTCTGATTAAAAAGAAAGAAGCGTTTACCAATGGTAAACGCTTCGCTTATGTGATAAACGGGACTATAAAAAGTAAATGTGCTTTCATGTCCCTGCTTTTCTTTAAACGTAAGATAACCAATAATATGTAATGATCATAAGAGTTTACCTGTTATGAATTATACCATATTTTTATTGGTTTGTCTACCGCTCAAAAACAGAAAAGCGGATCATAATG
>SFFP01000023.1 GCA_004556875.1 Ruminococcus flavefaciens | reverse complement strand
TATTATATATTATATCATTTTGCACAAAGGCAGTCAACGAAGAGAGCAAAAACTGAACAAATTATAAAAAGTCAGCAAAAAATGGAGCATAAAGGTAGATAAATTGCAATACAAAATCAGCAGGAGCAGTTTTTTCTTTGTATTTCGATATCAAGCACAGCATAATATTGCTATTTTGATTTTATAACACATAAAAATCCGCTATTTTCTTGACTGTTTGTGTCTTATATGATATCATAGATTATGCATAGATCGGGTGTGCTATATCCGATCCTATATTTTTGATTTCCGAATTATTATCTCTCGTATCTGAGAGAAACGCTCTTCTCATACGTCAAATAAGTGAGAAGACGATCCTATAGAAAGGAGGCGCTCATGGATAACGGTGCAAGTAGCTACCGCCGTTACCTCGACGGCGACGACAATGGATTAGTCGAGCTCATACGTGATTATAAAGACGGCCTTATGCTGTATCTTAACGGCATTACAGGCTCACTAAGTCTTGCTGAAGAATTTATGGAAGATACGTTCTTTAAGCTGTCTGTCAAAAAGCCGAAATTCTCGGGTAAATGCTCATTCAAGACATGGCTTTACACAATAGGCAGAAATGCCGCTCTTGACGGACTCCGCAAAAGATCACGCATCTCATCCACTCCTGCAGAAGAATATTATGACCTTTCCGATGAGCGCAATATCGAACAGGATTATCTTCGGGAAGAACAAAAGATCTCGCTTCATAGAGCTATGGAGACTCTCAGCTCCGATTACAGACAGGTGCTTTACCTGACCTTTTTTGAAGAGCTGAGCAACACTGAGGCTGCCAAGATAATGCACAAAAGCAACCGTCAGATAGAAAATCTCCTGTACAGAGCAAAGCTTGCGCTGAGATCAAAGCTTGAAAAGGAGGGCTTTGAGTATGAGAGATTATAAAGAGATCGCTAATAGAGTTTTTCAGCGCAGAGAAGCATATCTTGAAGAAAAGAAACGCAAAAAGGCTGTGATATTCAGAAGTGCTGCCGTTACTCTTAGCTGCTGCCTTATGATAATACTTGGCTTTGGCATATGGAATATGGACTTTCTGAAGAGCATCAAGCCATCACAGAATAAAGAACCAGACAATATCACTCCTGTTACAACTACTTCCGTAACAACTGCTGTTGATTATACAACAGCTTTAACTGCGCTGACAACAGATATCAGCAATACACTCGTAACTGAGACAACTGTCTCTGTATCCGCTGAAAAAGGAAATGAAAGCAGTCCTGCCGAAACCAAGCACAGCGGAAACCATTCAGTCACAACTACAGCTGCTAACAACGGCAAAAATGATAATAAACCTGTAAAAACTACTGCATCAAGCATGGAGATAATCGTTACTGACGGAAAATCAGAACAGTCAGGTAATTCAAACCGCACTACTTCGCTCCATTCTTCGACTGTGACAAGACCGCGCACAACTACAACGACTCGTCTGTCGCCTGTGCACACAACGACTTCGTCACGCGTCTCAACTACACGCAGTACATCTTATACACGTCCCCGCACAACAACAACTTTGCGGACTACCGTTACACGTACATCTACGACCCGTCCGCACGTCACATCGACATACTATGTTCCTGTTTTCACAACGACTACTACAGCACCTATGACCACAAGGCTGTACACCTCGGCGACATACGCAACTTCTACGCATATGTGGTATACATCAGCAACTACTGCACCTTCTGCTGTAGCAACATCTGCCACACGTACACCAACAGCAACTTCAACAGCTTCACCTGTTGCTACGACATCGGTTGATGCTTCGCCGATAGTCACTGAACCATGCCACGAATTCAATTACAACGGTTCCACATACACCCTTGCAGAAGCTAAGTATCCGTTGGAGATCACTGAGTATGATGAATTATTGTATGACGGAACGGTATATTCCGAATACGACGAAAAAACGCTGAACGCTCAGATATACGTATACGACTCATATGACCCGGCATTTATCTGCATGATAAGATTTACCGACACCGACCAGGTATATCTCGGCGTGAATTATGATTTCGTGCCAAAGGATATTGCTGAATTTCTTACCGCAACAGATTTCCGCGACAATGTACTTATAACCTTCTCTATTGACTGTATGAACGGCGTTTTTAAAGATGATTTCAACAAAGATGAATTTTTAAACATACTGAATATGAACGCAGACACTGCCGCTGAAGTTTATTATGATGACCCTAAACCGATAGGATTGCTGCCCTTTAAGCTTGAAAATATCGTAACGATATACGGTACAGAAATAGAGGGAACTATCTATCTCATAGATGACGGACGGCTTGAGGTACACTTCCAAAACCGTTATATCTTCTTTGACATAGGCGAAGATAATGTTAATCGGATATACAACAACTTAATAACGTAGCGAAAGCCCACACCGACCGCAATTTTTGGTCAGTGTGGGCAATTTTTTCAAAATCCTCATTTTTTCCACCTAATATTTATTTTATAGGTTGTTATCAATTCACATTTTATTTATAATAAATATATAGCAAATGGGCTAAAGGGATATTAAAAATTTGGAGTGATAAAATTGAATATTATGAAAACAGCTAAATCAGCAATGTCGGCATTGCTCAGCGGACTTATCCTTGCCGCAGCTATGCCCCTCGTACCTGCTTATGAGGCAGACGCTGCTTCCATGTGTGTGGTAAATCCTTCCAAGACTTACCAGACCATCAAGGGCTTCGGCGGTATCAACCTCCCCGAATGGGTCGGCTCTGATATGACTTCCGCACAGGTGCAGAAAGCCTTCGGAAACGGCGACGGCGAGCTGGGACTTACTATTCTCCGTATCTATGTCAGCGATGACAGCAACTCATGGAGCAGAGCAGTCCCCACAGCTAAAGCAGCTCAGAAACTGGGCGCTACTGTATTCGCTACTCCGTGGAATCCGCCTGCATCAATAAGAAACACCGTCAACGGCGGTCTTAAAGGCGGAAAATACCAGCTCAAAAAGGACAAATGGGCTGATTATGCAAAGCATCTTAATAATTATTGTAAATATATGGAAGGACAGGGCATAAACCTCTATTCTGTCTCTGTCCAGAATGAACCTGACTACGCTTCCGAATGGACTTACTGGAGCGCAAGTGACCTTGCTTCATTCATTGCTCAGTACGGCAAGCAGGTAACATCAGGCACTAAAGTAAAGCTCATGTCGCCTGAGAGCTTCCAGTACAAAAAGGATATCTACAACGCTATCCTCGGCAACAGTCAGGCATTCAACAATACCGATCTCTTCGGTACTCATTTCTACGGCACTCAGCGCAGCCAGATGGACTTTCCTTCCCTTGAAAACTGCGGTAAGGAAATATGGATGACTGAGGTCTATGTACCAAACAGCGAAGCAAATTCCAACGAGAGATGGCCTGAGGCATTACAGGTATCCGAGAATATCCATAACGGTATGGTCGTCGGTAATCTCAGCGCTTACGTTTGGTGGTACATCAGAAGAAACTACAGCCCTATGAACGAAAACGGCACAATAAGCAAGCGCGGTTACTGTATGGCGCAGTATTCCAAGTTCGTGCGTCCGGGTGATGTAAGAATAGACGCTACGGAACAGCCTGCAAGCAACGTTTACGTTTCGGCTTACAAGAACAATAAAAATCAGGTAACTATCGTTGCTGTAAATAAGGGCAGCGACGGCTACGCACAGCAGTTCTCAGTAGGCGGCAATATTTCAGATATTGACCGCTGGAGAACCACAGGCAGTGAAAATCTCGCAAAGACCGATAATCTGGAATACACAGGAGAGACCTTCTGGGCACAGCTCCCCGCACAGAGTGTATCCACATTCGTTGTAACTCTTGAGGGCGGCAGTGGAAATAATCAGCCGAGTGATCCTGTTACCCCTCCCGAAAATACAGACCCTGATGAAAACGGCTATTATTTCCACGACACCTTTGAGGGAAGCACTTGCTACTGGGAAGGTCACGGCGCAGCTGAGGCAACTCTCAGCGGACGCTCACCTTACAAGGATAAAGAAGCGCTCCTTTCTCAGAACCGTGAAAAATCATGGAACGGTCTTCAGAAATCACTGAGCACCAACATTTTCAAACCGGGAAACGAGTACAGCTTCAGTGTATGCGCTGAGTATCTCGAGGGTGATACTCCTACTCAGGAGTTTGTTCTCTCAATGCAGTACGCAGACTCTGCAGGAGAGACTAAATATGCACATATTGCTCAGGCTACAGCCGTTAAAGGGCAGTATGTACAGCTCGCAAATCCGAACTTCAAGATACCCGAAGGAGCTTCCAACCTTCTCATTTACGTTGAAACGTCAGAAGGTACAGGAAACTTCTATATCGACGAGGCAATAGGCGCTGTTTCAGGCACAAAGGTTGACGGCCCCTCTCCCGTCACCTTTGTCCTCGGCGATATAAACCGCGACGGAAGCGTTGATATATTCGACCTTATCGCCGCAAGAAGAGCTCTTATCACAGAGAAATTTGCCGATAACATCTCAGCTCTTTCGGCAGATGTGGATATGAGCGGAGAGTTCAATGTTGCAGACACATTACTTATACAGAAATATATTATGGGCAAGATCACAGATTTTGCACAGTCGTAAAGTCCTGTTACCTTTCAGACAGGCATAAATGCACCGTTAATGACGATGCCTCCAAAAGTCAACAGACCCGCAGGCGGGGAGACTCTGCACTATACTCCCCTGTCCTGCATTCGGGTTTGCTGTTCTGTGGATATTCGACAGGATAGCGCGAAGTTCACGGACATACGCAGTATCACGCAGAGATCGTACAAATAAGATCATTTGCAAAGACTATAGGCGGTCTTTGTGATATATTGTAAGTAATTCCTTTGCTATCCATCCTTTTGTAAGAGGGCAGATCAGAACAGTCTTATTTCCTTGGGCGGAAATAGGACTGTTGCTCTTTTATAGGGATATTTCAACTATATCATCAAGCGGTATGCGCATACCGCCGCAGAATACCATCTGCCGCGTTGCTTCTTCTATAAGGCGGACATTTCCCGAAACGGTGATATATCTCCCTCCCGATTTGCGCTTGTCGGGCACAAAACAGATAACTTCACAGTAAGGCTCTGAGGCGATGCGTGCGCTGAGGAGCTGTATTTTTTTATTCAGTTCAGCCGCGTCGTCCTCGCAAAGCTCTGCTTTAGAGTCGGTAAGCCGTGCCGACTCCTCTACTGCTTCTTCATAGCCTGTAAGTGCCGCAAAGGGTGCAAACTGTGCCGCGCGGTTGTGTATCGGCATCTGTGCCCTTGTCCTTGAAACATGGTGCGGCATATTGATTATATCGCTGTACTGATCTGACATTGCTAAGTCTCCTTTCAAAACTGAGTCTGCCGATGACTGCTCAGTATTATTACGCTCTGTGTCCGCCTATCTGCCGATTGCGTGAACGCGCAGTCGCTCCGTCACGCAGATTAGCACCGCGCAGAACGGCGTTTTTTCCATATTTTTCTTTTATCCCCAGCATGGCAAGCTGTAAGCTCTTTTCACGTTTCAGCTCAGCCTGCACTCTCTGCCTCCGTCTTTCATTCTCCTCAGGGTCTGAAAAGAAATCAAGCTGTATGATCTCCTCTTTCACTTCACTTTCGGGCACTACTCTGTTGGCATTTACGGTTATTCTCCTGACCAGCAGACAGCAGTCGGTTATGCGGTCAAAAAGCTCCATCATAGCCTCTGTTATGACCTTTGAAGACGACACCGGCGACTCAAGATTTATAGTGCCGTGAGCGTGTACAGGCACAGCTCTTCCGTAGTGGTCAAGAACTACCTTGCCCTCATAGCTCCGCCTTATATCCTCTATTTGAAGATTTTTCACATCATATCCCACGGTCAGTGTCAGCTGGTCGGTAACAAGCCCCTTACCAAGCAGGTCAAGAGCAAGCATATCCGCCATTTCCCACGTTATGAGCCGTGCAGTCGCCCACTCTGTCGCCTCCTGAAGCACCTGCCCCGAGCTTATACTGCTGTTTTCGGGACGATAGCTTTTTACGTCAGCAATGGTACATGGCTCCCACCCCCACGCATGGTCGATGAGAAGCTCCGCATTTACCCCGAACATCTTATACAGCGCTTTTTCACCAAATTCAGACGTTGAAAACCGCGCTATATCCCCCATAGTAAAAAGTCCGCAGTGTCTGAGTCTTTCCGCATATCCCCTGCCAACGCGCCAGAAATCAGTAAGAGGCTGATGCTCCCACATGAGCCTGCGATAGGACATTTCGTCCAGCTCTGCTATCCTCACACCGTCCTTATCGGCAGGCATATGCTTTGCAACTATATCCATAGCTATCTTGCAGAGATACATATTCGTGCCGATACCTGCCGTAGCGGTTATGCCTGTGTTTTTCAGAACGTCCCGTATCATGGTCATGGCAAGCTCGTGAGCAGTCATACCGTAGGTGTCAAGATACGCTGTAGCGTCAATAAACACCTCGTCGATAGAATAAACGTGTATATCCTCGGGAGCGATGTATTTCTGATATATCCTCGTGCTGTAGCTTATATACAAAGCCATTCGCGGCGGTGCGGCAATATAGGAAAGCTCCAGCGACGGGTCGGAATTCAGCTCGCTTGCGATATTAGACTGTCCTCTGAATTTTCTGCGCGGAGCTTTCATTCTCCGCGTACTGTTTACATCGTCCACCTTTGCGACTACTTCAAAAAGCCGCGGCCTTCCGGGGATACCGTAAGCCTTCAGAGACGGCGATACAGCAAGGCATATAGTCTTGTCAGTCCTGCTCTTATCAGCGACCACAAGATTTGTGTCAAGAGGGTCAAGTCCGCGCTCGACACATTCTACAGAAGCATAAAAGGACTTCAGATCGATAGCAATATATACTTTTTCCATAGCCGTCTCCTTTCCGAACATTCGTTCTTTTATTATTATACCACTCATTCTCTCACCTGTCAAGGGTTTTATACGAAAATATGTTTCTTTTATTTTTGCAGTCAGTATTGCCGTTTTTGCTCAGTAATGCACGATTTGATAGCAACACTATCAAATCCGTTCGCCGTAATTGGATAATTGTACCAAATTTTCATTTAAATAATCTCTCAATAAGTGGCATAAGATTAATTGACACGAATGTGAATTAATGATATAATTTTAATATGGGACTATTGCAGAGAACAAGCAATAAAATCCGCGCTATTACGCACAGAAATAATAAAAATAACTTTACATCCTGTCTTTTCAAGACGTATACTGACAATTATATACTACAACGTGTACTAACGTCCTGACTTTTATTTTTTAGGGAGATGTGTAACATGAATCAGGATTCCATTTCATTTGACCTGGGCTGTAATTTTGATTACAAGCTCTTTGACTTCGTTGATGAGTATGATAAGAAGCACGCAATAACAAGCTTCTTCGGCAAGCTCAAGCACGACGGACTTCCGGGAGGCAGAACTGCTTCTATTATCCCTGACTTTACACTTGATCAGTTTGCTGATTATGTCAAGGAATGTAAGAAGCGCGATATCACCTTCAACTATCTTATCAACCCACTCTCAATGGATCAGAATGAGATAGATCCGGTGGTAGGAAAGCAGATCCGTGACTTTATACATAATATGTATGACCTCGGAATAAGAGCATTTACTCTTAACTCTCCTATCCTTATCAAGTACGTAAAGAGAGAATTCAAGGACGTTTTCGTAACACTTGGTCTTTATGCTTATCCTACAACTATACAGCATATTGAATACTGGCGCAACTGGGGCGTTGACGAGATTACTCTCGATCACGGCTTCAACAGAAGATTTGATCTTCTCAGAAAGCTCCTCACACAGTATAAGGATACAGACCTTCACCTCCGTGTCATCGCTAACAATCTCTGTCTCAGAGAATGTCCTTTCCGTCTTGCACACGGCTGCTTCGTAGGTCACTCAGATCCTGAGAAGTTCTCTATGGACTACTCACTCGTTAACTGCGCATACAAGAAGGTAACACACCCTGCTGCTATTCTTACAGCTGAATTCATCCGTCCTGAGGATGTTCACTTCTACAGAGAGCTTGCAGAAGAGACAGGCAACAAGCACTTCTCTATCAAGCTTATCGACAGAACAAGAACAACCGACTTCCTCCACAAGGTAGTAAAGGGCTATATGACAGAGTCCTACGACGGAAACCTTCTTGACATCGTTAACTGGCCAAGAGCTAAGACTATTGCAACACGTCCTGACCAGGCAGGTCTTGAAAACGGCCCTCAGGGTGCTCCTGCAGGTGCAGGTGCTCCTCCTATGGGCGCAGGCGGTCCTCCTGCCGGTGTTCCTCAGATGAGATGGATGGAAAGACTCAAGCCTGAGGCTATGATGGCTTACGGAAGAACAATGCACCTTCCAAAGCTCTATGTTGACAACAAGAAGCTTGACGGCTTCCTTGAGCACTTCATCAACAACAACAACTGCGCTAATTCACTCTGTGTAAACGATATCCTCGAAACAGGCGAAACAGCTCCTAACGCTTGCGCACACTGCAACTCATGGGCTAAGAAAGTTATCTCCTATGATGAGGCAGAAGTTGCACAGTGGAAGGAACTCTGTTCGGGAGTTCTCCAGAGCATCGAAGACGGCTCTATCTACAAGTATTGATAACGAAAAAGCTGCAATGCGAAATTCTGCATTGCAGCTTTTATTATTTTCCGAGAAGCTCCATAAAGCCTTTTTTATTGTCCTTTGCTGTAGTTGTAGGTCTGCCTAAGTCAGCGCGTGCTCCTACAGCACATTTTACCTCGATAAAGCTCAGCTCATTCCTGCTTTTCGCATCAGCAAGGGCACTGTCAAGTTCTTCAAAGCTTTCCACAGTTACCGCATACGGATATCCGCAGGCTTTTGCCACCGCCGAAAGCTCAAGCTTTGAAGCGGCTGTTTTCATACCGCCAACTGTCTCGTGAGAGCCGTTATTTATAACTATATGTACCATATTCGGCGGAGCTGTTGTTCCTATCACTGCCATAGCTCCCATGTGCATAAGCGCCGCGCCGTCGCCGTCTATGCACCAGAAACGCTTATTCGGACTGTGAAGAGCCGCTCCGAGAGCAATAGATGAGCTGTGTCCCATAGAGCCTACCGTAAGGAAATCACGCTCATGTCCCTGTCCCATACTCTCACGAAGCTCAAAAAGCTCACGGCTTGCCTTGCCTGTTGTGGAAACAACAGGGTCGTCATCAGTTACAGCAATGATATGTCGGATTATGTCCTCACGGAGCATTGTACAGCTGTTGCTGTAATTTACTTTTTCATCAGCTTCAAGCGCTCCCTTGCGAACCACTATAGCTGCCTGCCTGCCCTTTGCGAATACTTCGCGGAAGCCGTCTACAGCGTCTTTCAGCTGTTCTTCAGACGTATCCTTATCAAGTACAAAATACTCTATACCCATGACTTCAAGAAGCTTCAGCGTGACCTTTCCCTGATAGATGTGCTGAGGCTCGTCGTGAACATCGGGTTCACCTCTCCAGCCTATAACAAACAGCACAGGTATGCCGTAGACCTCATCACTGAGAAGTGATGCCGCAGGGTTTATGATATTGCCCTCACCCGAATTCTGCATATACACCACAGGTACTTTTCCTGTGGCAAGATGATAGCCTGCCGCCAGAGCCGCGCTGTTTCCCTCATTTGCCGCGATAAGGTGGTGCAAATGGTCACTGCCATATGTGAGATCAAGGCAGTCGCAAAGCGGCTTTAAAAGGCTGTCAGGAACACCTGTATAAAAGTCCGCGCCCAATATATCCAGAAACCTTTTTACGTTCATATCATTCCTCCTCGGGTATAAGTCTGATTATATCCTTGAAAGGCATACATATCTCATCACATTCCTGTGCACGGTGATTTTCAAGGATAGTCCTCGCCGCATTCTGCATTGCAGGAACGCTTGAACGTGTGAGATGATTTGCATAGATAACGATGTCAACGCCCTTCTCCATAAGCTCTTCCTCGGTAACACTGCTGTATGAAGTAGGAACAGCCACAAGAGGTGTATTGTTATCCGTCCTGCGGAATTTTTCTGCAAATTCAAGGACTTCCTTCGGTGAACGGCTTCTGCTGTGTATCATTATAGCGTCAGCACCTGCCGCAACATAAGCCTTTGCTCTTTCAAGAGCATCGTCCATGCCCTTTTCGAGTATAAGACTCTCTATTCTTGCGCATATCATGAAATCCGAGGATTTCTGTGCTTTTTTGCCTGCTCTTATCTTTTCACAGAATGAAGCGATATCCGCCTGAGTCTGCTTTACCTCATTGCCGAAAAGGCTGTTCTTTTTCAGACCTGTCTTATCCTCAATGATTATCATAGAAACTCCCATACGTTCAAGAGTCCTTACAGTATAGCCGAAATGCTCGGTAAGTCCGCCTGTGTCACCGTCAAAGATGATAGGCTTTGTAGTTACTTCCATGATATCGTCTATGGTGCGAAATCTGCTTGTCATATCCACAAGCTCTATATCAGGCTTGCCCTTTGCCGTAGAGTCGCAGAGCGAACTTATCCACATAGCATCGAACTGTCTCGCGCCGCCGTTCTGGTATACAACAGTATTTTCCGCGATAAGTCCTGTAAGACCGCTGTGTGCTTCTATTGCTGTCACTATACTTTTTACAGCAATGAGCTTTTTCAGTCTGCCGCGTCTGAAGCTGGGAAGTGAAAGCTCTGCCCTTGCCCTTTTGTCAAGCTCACGGTACTTGTCGCTGTGGTCATAGGGATATTCCACAAGTTTTCCGCCGTAAGCGCTGAGAAGCTCAAGCACTTCATCACGTACAGACCTCTGAAATCCCTCGTTCCAGTCATCACCGTGTACTACAAAATCAGGACGATATTTCTGTATATTTTCACGATAGCTGAGAGTTTTCTGCTCTACTGCGCGGTAAACGCCGTTTATATTTGAAAACATATTCTTTCGCTCCTTGAAAGGAAGAAGGGGAAATCTCTTGTAGCCTGCAACAGCTTCATCGGACATTACCCCCACAATAAGCTTTCCAAGCCTTGCGGCTTTCTTTATCATGGCAAAATGAGCGCTGTGTATAATATCCGTAGAAAAACACATATACACGGTCCTGTTTTCGATATCACGAAGCCTCTCCGAGACCCTTGCAAGGTCATCGGGATCGTCTATCTCCGAACACAGCCGCTCACCGACATTAAAAGGAGCGATATTCTTATCGCCTATCTCATTCAGCGCATTCTCTGCATAGCATTTCCGCTTTTCGGGAACACCGCTCTCACAGAAAGAGCAGATACCGTCAAGCCACTTTTCCCACTCAGAGGCAGTGAGCCTGTACAGCGGCTGAGCCGCTGCAGCTCCCCTGTCAAAAAACTCAATACCGACCTTTTCTATCCTGCCGCCCCTTATTACAGCCTTAAAGTCCTTTTCGGGGAGCTTTTCCGACAGGCTCACTGCCATACAGCTTCCGTTAAAGGAAAGAATATCATCGAATACGGTATTTTCAAAAACAAGGTCACCGTGCATCAGAAGAATGTCGTCGCCGCGGAGATACTTCTCCGCAAGGTAAATTGAATAGATGTAATTTGTGTGTGCAAAGTCAGGATTATGTACGAATGTTATGTCAAGGTCAAGTCCCAGCATATCGCAGTATTCTGTCAGCTTATCAGCAAAAGCGCCTGTAGTTATGACTACATCGGTAATGCCTGCATCTGCCATAAGTCTGAGCTGACGGCTTAGAATAGTGTCTGCTGCGGTTATGGGAGTCATACACTTTGGGTGTGAGCTTGTAAGCTCACCCATACGGCTTCCCAAACCAGAATTAAGAATAAGTGCTCTCATATCGGTCACCCCCCGAATATATAATAACGTAAAAAAACACGCTTGTCAAATCAGATGATATGTGATACAATTAAGAAAAAAACTGCGAGGTGCGATATGAATACCATACTTCTTGCTGAAGACGATGAAACTCTCAACAGCAATATTACTCTTGCACTTGAAACAGAGGGCTACAGCGTGCTTGCTGTAAGCACAACAGCTGCTGCGGAAAAGCTTGCGCCCGAAGCAGACCTTATAATACTCGATGTAATGCTCCCCGACGGAAACGGCGTAGACCTGTGCAGAAGGCTGAGAAAAAAGATACAGACACCCGTGATATTTCTCACATCATGCGACGACGAAGCAGATATAGTACGCGGACTTGACAGCGGCGGCGATGACTATATAACCAAGCCTTTCCGCCTGCGCGAGTTGTTTTCGCGTATCCGCGCAAATCTCAGACGAGTACCCGATATCCCCGAAATGGAGCTTACCGCAATTGAGCAGAAGCTTCTCAGCTATCTCATGCTCAACCGCGAACAGTACCTTACGCGAGAGCAGATACTTGAATATCTGTGGGACTCGAAAGGCATTTTTGTAAACGACAACACCCTTTCGGTAAATATCAGCCGTCTGCGCGAAAAACTAAGTAAGACACAGGGCGGCGGCAGGATAGTTACCAAGAGAGGAATGGGCTATAAATGGACAGAACAGACCGATTTATAAATAACCGTGCCCCCAGAAGGCTGCTGCTCATATTTTTCATAATACTGTGTATCTCCGCAGCTGTCTCGTTTTTCATTGCAGGCATATGCGCGGATAAAATAGTCGCAGGGCAGATAAAGGCTTCACTGTCTGTAGCAGGCGGCGGAAAGTTCACTGCTCCCCCGGATGAAGAAGCTATTGCAAAAGCCGAGGAGTTTTTCTCTGACTACAGCATATCGCGTGACCTTTCTCCTGAATTCATGGATAGCTATCATTCCGTAAGAATAACTGTCTTTATCCCATTATTTCTGCTGACGGCTTTAGTATCCACTGTTTGGCTCGTCATAGCTATGAATGAGCTTATGAAGATATACAAAGACCTTGAAAAGCTGCGCTGTGACTGCCTTGATGTGGCTGCGAAATATTACGGTGTCATCGGACTTTACGGCGAAGACCTGAGCTGTATGCACAGAATATCCGAAGCCGCTGAAACTCTTGCGGACAATATGAAAAATCTCCACTTCCGACTCAACAGCGAGCAGAGATTTCTCCGTGATTTTCTCACAGACCTCTCTCACCAGATAAAGACCTCTCTTGCCGTTGTAAGGCTCAATACGGATATGCTCAGCGAGCTTGACGACCTTTCACAGGAAAAGCGCGACAAGCTGTCAGATGAGATACAACTCAACCTCAGCAGCATGGAAAAGCTTGTAGTCGAAGCCATCAAGCTCGCCAAGCTCAATGCCAATGCCATAGAATATAACATGGAGCCGAATACTCCTGCGGAAATATGCCGCATTGCATTAAAACGAATGTCTCCGCTGCTGAGAAGCAAGGGCATCGCCATAAAAGAAGCACTGCCGGATGATATTAAGCTCATGTGCGACAAGGGATGGCTGTGCGAGGCTGTTGAAAATATAATCAAAAATTCTGCCGACCACTCGGAGTGTACAGAGATATCCATTGATATACATGAAAATCCAGTTCTGGTCACACTCGCAGTTTCCGATAACGGAAAAGGAATACCTCAGGCTGAGATACCAAAGCTTTTTGAGCGTTTTTCCTCGCTCTCAAATGACAGGACCATGTACAGCTCAGGACTCGGTATGTCTATCGCACAGAAAATAGTCCGCGCAAACGGCGGCGATATAATGGTGTATTCCGAATTAGGCAAGGGCACAAGATTTGAATTTGTGTTCATCAAGGAGTGAAAGCTGAGAAAAAAATTCTCAGCTTTTTTCTTTTTTGTAACATTACAGTAAGATTGCTGTGTTAAACTAAAGTTACAATAAGGAACGGAGGTATCATTATGGAAGACAACATCATTCTGAAAACCGAAAAACTCAAAAAGGAATACGGCGAAGGCGAGAACGCTTTTCTCGCCCTCAACGATGTAAACCTTGAAGTCCGTCAGGGCGAATTTGTAGCTGTTACAGGTGAGAGCGGAAGCGGCAAGACTACCCTTCTCAACTGCATTGGCTCTCTTGACCGTCCCACCAGCGGCACTATCATATTCAACGGCAAGGACATCACAAAGCTCGATGACAACGGACTCTCCGCTTACCGCAGAAAGAGTATAGGTTTTATTTTTCAGGCATTCAACCTTATACCTGTACTCAATGTTGAGGAGAATATCGTACTCCCCCTCAATTTAGACAATACTCCCCCGGATAAGGAGTTTCTTGATGAGCTTCTCAAGCTCACAGGTCTTGACGCAAAGCGCAATAACTATCCTCACGAGCTTTCGGGCGGTCAGCAGCAGCGTGTAGCCTTTGCACGCGCTCTTATCCATAAACCCAAGCTCATACTCGCTGACGAGCCTACAGGAAACCTGGACAGCAAAAACAGCCGCGAGATAATCTCAATTCTCAAAAACTCCATAAAGAAATACAACCAGACTCTAATTCTCATAACCCATGACGGAAGCATCGCTGCGCAGGCAGACCGCATCTGCCGCATTACAGACGGAGTCCTCTCGGAATAAGGAGGCGAGGATATGAAACATCTCATTGCACTTTCCATGAAATATATCCGCCGACAAAAGCTCCGCACATTCCTCACATTTATGTGCATAACCCTGTCGGCATTCATTCTTGCTACGGTGTGTGCATACGGAAGCAGTATTTTCACAACTCTGCTGAATAACGAAATTCACGACAACGGAAAATGGGAGCTTGAAATAAGCAACTGGACAGACAAGACCGATAACCCCGGAAAATCCGTGAAATTCGTAAAACAGCACCCTGTAGTAGAGGATTATCTTTACATATCGGGCGAATCGACTCTGCCACCAAAAGGCAATAGCGTAAACTTCTTTGAACTTACCGACGGTAAGACTACACATAGATTAGCAAGTCTTTCCTCAGAAACATATGACGGAAACCTTGAACTTACAGGCGATTATGAAGATACTTCTCTTGCAAAGGGCAGAGAAAAAGGCATCTTTGTTTCAAATATCTTCAAGGATATGGGATACAAAGAGGGTGACGTTATACGCTTCAGACTGCGCCCTGCAC
>SFFP01000313.1 GCA_004556875.1 Ruminococcus flavefaciens | reverse complement strand
GTCGTTTCAAGGCGGACGAAACCTTTATTTTTTATATTCGACCTGCAACTGTTCATCTAATCTTTATGTTCTACACAGGTCGGGCTAAACCTTTTCCCTATTCTTTGGAATGGTTCGCTCTCATTTAACTTTTATTTTATTTATTATGGATACTGTGGGCGCACGGATATGTGCGCCCATAATTTTTTAATTATTAAAGGTCTTTTCCGCAGCACTTCTTGTACTTCTTGCCGCTTCCGCATGGGCATGGGTCGTTTCTGCCAACCTTCTTGCCCTTAACAACTGTCTTTCTTGAAGTGTCTGTGCCGTCGCCGGAAGTTGCTGTTGGCTTTGCTACCTGCTCTCTCTTGAGAGATGCCTGAACTGCCGCCGGAACTGTAACAGG
Organism: Ruminococcus flavefaciens; assembly: GCA_004556875.1. GTDB lineage: Bacteria > Bacillota > Clostridia > Oscillospirales > Ruminococcaceae > Ruminococcus > Ruminococcus flavefaciens_S. The sequence continues at coordinate 1,961 of SFFP01000313.1, read as the reverse complement.
CTTTGGCTGTTCCTGATTGATAATCACCTGATGAGTCGCTGCGGCTTTCTTTGCTGCCTCTTCTCTGAGTCTTGCAAGCTCTGCCTGCTTCTCCATAATCTTTACATAACGCTTTGGAGCTACCAGCATTGCTCTTGAGGTATCCTCTCTTATCATGGCAATCATCTCATCGAACATGTCGAAGCCCTCGAGACGGTATTCAACAACCGGGTCACGCTGACCGTAGGCTCTAAGTCTGATACCCTGCTTGAGCTGTTCCATGTTGTCGATGTGGTCCATCCAGTGAACGTCAACGCTCTTCAAGAGGTAAACTCTCTCCATCTCTCTGATAACCTCAGCAGGAAGCATTGCTTCATTTTCCTTATAGATAGCCATTGCGTCCTCGGTTATCATTTCTGTGAGCTTTTCAGGCTTCAAGTCCTCAAGCTGTTCCTCTGTAAAGGTGTACTTTTCCTCGTCTGTGATTACCCAGCCTCTGAAGAAGTCTTTAAGACCTGTAAGGTTCCAGTCCTCCCAGTGGCTGTCCTTGTGAACATATCTGGAAACAGCGTCGGAAATAGTTTCCTCTATCATCTTTATAATTGTATCGTGGAGATCCTCTCCGTCGAGAACCTGATTTCTCTGACCGTAGATTATCTCACGCTGTTTGTTCATAACATCGTCGTACTGCAATACGTTCTTTCTTATTGCAAAGTTACGGCTTTCAACCTTTTCCTGTGAGCTTTCGATAATTCCTGAAAGCATCTTGTTTTCGATAGGTGTATTCTCATCAACATTGAGGCGCTGCATCATAGCTTTCATTCTGTCGCCGCCGAACAAACGCATAAGGTCGTCCTCCGTGCTGAGATAGAAACGGCTGGTACCAGGGTCGCCCTGACGTCCTGAACGTCCACGGAGCTGGTTATCAATACGTCTTGACTCATGACGCTCTGTACCCATGATATAAAGTCCGCCGGCTGCTCTTACCTTTTCAGCCTCTTCCTTTATCTCATCCTTAAAGCTGTCGTAATATTCCTTGTAAATTCTTCTTGCCTCAAGGATTTCCTCGTTATCTGTATCAGCAAAACCTGTTGCCTCGGCAATAAGCTCTTCCGGAATGTTCTGCTTTCTCATTTTGGCTTTAGCCATGTACTCAGCATTACCGCCCAGCATAATATCGGTACCACGTCCAGCCATGTTGGTGGCGATTGTAACTGCACCGAACTTACCTGCCTGGGCAACAATCTCAGCCTCACGCTCGTGCTGTTTTGCGTTGAGCACGTTATGTTCAATTCCTCTGCGCTTGAGCATCTTGCTGAGGATTTCTGATTTCTCAATGGAAATTGTACCAACCAGGACAGGCTGTCCCTTTTCGTGGCACTTGATTATATCTTCAATAACATTGTTGAACTTTCCTGTTTCGGTACGGAAAACAAGGTCAGGCAAATCCTTTCTTGCCAAAGGCTTGTTTGTAGGTATCTCCACAACGTCCAGCATGTAGATTTCACGGAACTCGGCTTCCTCTGTTGCCGCTGTACCGGTCATACCGGAAAGCTTCTTGTAAAGACGGAAGAAGTTCTGGAATGTGATTGTGGCAAGGGTTTTACTTTCGCTTTCAATCTTAACGCCCTCTTTTGCCTCAATAGCCTGATGAAGTCCCTCGTTGTATCTTCTTCCGTACATAAGACGTCCGGTAAATTCGTCAACGATTATAACCTCGCCGTCCTTAACAACATAGTCGATATCCCTTTTCATAATTCCACGGGCCTTTATAGCCTGGTTTATGTGGTGCTGGATTGTAAGGTTTTCAGGGTCTGTAAGGTTTTCAAGCTGGAAATATTCCTCCGCTTTCTTAACACCAAGCTGGGTAAGTGTTGCGGTTTTTGCCTTTTCGTCGACGATATAGTCGGCGTCAATGTCGTCGTGACCGACCTTTGCGTCGATCTCCTTGATGCGGAAGCAGGGGGAATCCGTATGTGCCG
>SFFP01000312.1 GCA_004556875.1 Ruminococcus flavefaciens | reverse complement strand
GATCATTACAGCCGGGAGGCAAAGCTGCGCAAGAAGATAAAGAGCGCGATGACCTACCCTATAATCCTTGCAGTGCTCCTCATCGTAGTTATGCTTTTCCTCTTTATCTTCATCAGAAAGATAATTTAGAAGTGCAAGCAGATCTTTATCCTTGTGATCGGTATTCAGAAGCTTATCTGTTCCACCTAAAGCTTGCTTGACACTATTAAATTCACCGCGGCTCATTCCTTTTTCCTTCATGTCTATAAATTGATATTTAACGCCGCGTTCTTTGAAGTATCTTTCTGCTTTCTTTGTGTCAAAGCACTTCTTTGTACCAAAAATTTGTATATTCATTTATTTTTCCTCCGCTGCAAATGCAAGATCCATATTATCTACAGGTCTTAAAAGCTCGAATTTAATACTGTTCATATCAAGACCGTTCTGAGCGAAATACAAGCGTATAGCTGTAAAACGTGAGAATATAGCCATCTCGAACTCAAACGAAACAGGTTTTCCTTCTATGCCGTTCCAAGTGAATGTACCGACAGCTGTTCCTGTAGAGAAAACAGTTATCGGCATTTGTGCAAGCGCTCCCTGAGTTGATGAAGCTGTAATTGTGACCTTATACCAGCCCTGCTGTTCGACCGTAAGAGCGAACGAGTGATTTGTGCCCTTAACGCTCTTCACGCCGCTAAGATCGATCTCCAGTTCTTTCTCCATATCATAGAAAACTACAGGTGCATCCGATTCATCTGCATCTGAAGAACGATTTATCACCTCGACCGTATCCTCTTCGCCTGTCAGTCTTTTCATTGCGTGTGTATTTAAAAGGAATTCAAGAATATTGGCAGCATTTCGCTGAAGCTCTGCTCTCGAAAGAGTACCGTCTTTCAGAGCTTTTTCTATTTCCTCGTCAACGCTTGAACTGTCAGAGCAGACCATATATACATCGTTCTGAGCCTTAGCCATAGGAACGTAGTTGTTTCTCTTGGGTTCTGTACCGCGGAAATTAACGTTTGCCCACCAGTCAGTCATTGTAAAGCCTTTAAATCCCCATTCATCACGTAATATAACAGTGTTGAGGTCAAAGCTGCCTGCTGTCCACAAGCCGTTAATAGCTCCGTAAGTGGTCATGACAGAATCAGCATTTCCTTCTTTTACAGCGATCTCGAAGCTTCTGAGAAAAATTTCTCTTAGAGCACGTTCCGACACAACCGAGTCAAGGAAATGACGATTTGTTTCCTGATTATTCGCACAGAAATGCTTGATAGTTCCTGTAACTCCGACTTTATGTAGTCCTTTGAGTTCAGCAGCCGCCATAGTTCCGGTGAGATACGGATCCTCTGAAAAATACTCAAAGTTTCTTCCGTTAAGAGGATGACGATGTATATTCATTCCGGGACCAAGAAGACAATCGACTTTATTAGCTATCATTTCTGTTCCCATAAATTCAAAAAGTTCTTCTGCAAGCTCTTTATTGAATGTTGAAGCAATAAGTGTGCCGTTGGGAAGGCTGAAAGCTTTTGTACCGCAGTCAAGTCTCATGCCGGATGGTCCGTCAGAGCAGCAGCCGGCGGGAATCCCGAATGAAGTAAGGCTGTCTGATACTCCTCCGAAAGCGGAAGCCGTACCTGCCGTAACTCTCGGGCTTCCCATTCCCTCACCGCGAATAATGCACGAAAGGTCATAGTCAGAGAGCTGTGCGATAAACTCTTTCATAGTATTTTTGCCGCTGAGTACATCAACAAGCTTTATCCCCTTATCACCTGTGTAAGGTATCTCATCAGGCATATGTGAATTCAAGCGCTCATTATCGTTGATTTCACTGACAGGTGCTTCTTCCATAAAATAAGACAAATTATTTTCGCCCTCGCAGGCTTTGATACGTTTGAAAGAAGTTACAGGAGCAAGCGCCTGAGAACACTTCTCGATGACCTTATCTTCTGCCTCATCGAAATAATATGAAAGCACAGCACTTCTTACATCGCTTCCGATGTAGAAATTATACCTTCCTTTTTCAAGTACCCAGCAAAAACGATTACCTGTAACTCCGCTGTCATCATAGGAAGCTAAGCATTTTTGATCAACGATGATCTCAAGTATTTCAGACTCTCCCGGAGCAAGCTCTTTAGTCTTTTCAAAACCACAGAGAACACGCTTCGCCTTTCCGAGCATTCCCTGAGGTGCTTCACAGTATATTTGAACGACTTCCTTGCCATTTCTGCTGCCGGTATTGGAAACTTCGACATCAAAAACAATTTTACCGTCTGAGTGCTGTGCTTTATCAAAGGATATATCAAATACATCGGTTGATGAGATTACCGTATCCGCTTTATTCGGGAAAAACTGTAAATACTGCGGCTCTCTGATGTCAGATGAGCTTTTAAGCATTACCGACTT